>WASR01000122.1:3382-10832 GCA_009712615.1 Methanobacterium sp.
TTCTAATTTTGATGTTACTGGAAATGTGAAAAAAAAATGCTTTATAGGGAACTTGGTGTAACCGGTGAAAAAATATCAATCCTAGGTTTTGGATGCATGAGATTACCTGTTAAAAATGGGGATAGTGGACAGGTAGACATGGATCTTGCGGTTCCTTTGATAAGAACAGCTATTGATAGTGGTATAAATTATTTAGACACTGGATATCCATATCATGATGGTCAAAGTGAAATTGCAATTTCTAAAGCTGTTAAAGATGGCTACAGAGAGAAGGTGTTTATAGCAGATAAATTGCCAATTTGGATGGTTGAGAACAGACAAGACATGGATAAGTACCTTGATGAACAGTTAAACAGACTCGATATCGAATGTATTGATTTTTATCTACTCCACACCGTTAAGGAAACATACTGGGAAAAGATGATTTCCAATGGTGTGCTGGAATTTTTAGAAGACGCCAAGGCATCTGGAAAAATAAAATACACAGGATTTTCCTATCATGGTGAACTGGAACTCTTCTTTGATGTTGTTGATTCCTATAATTGGGATATTTGCCAGGTCCAGTACAATATTGTTGATCAAAATTATCAGGCTGGAAGGGAAGGTATTCGTTATGCAGCAGCCAAAGGTGTGGGTGTGGTCGTAATGGAACCCCTCAGGGGAGGTACTTTGACTAGAAATGTTCCAGAAGAAGTTCAAGAAATATGGGACGAATCAACGGTGAAAAGGGAGCCTTCTGAGTGGGCGCTCAGATTTGTCTGGGACCTTGATGATGTGGATGTTGTGTTGAGTGGGATGACCACCATGGAAGAACTTGAACAGAACCTTGAAACTGCTGATCAAGGTTATCCCAATTCTTTAAGTTCTGAAGATAGGGAGATCATAAGGGAAGTTAAATCTGTTTACAACCATAGAAAACAATACAACTGTACACAGTGTGGATACTGTGTTCCATGCCCCGCAGGAGTAGATATTCCTGCTAATCTGCTACAGTTAAACAATGCTTACATGTTTCAAGATGAAGATAATGCTAAAATGAACTATTACATGACTGTGAAAGAGGAAAAAAGAGCATTTAACTGCACTGGTTGTGGTGAATGTGAAAAAATATGTCCACAAATGGTTCCCATTCAAAAAGCACTGAAGGATGTGTGCAAAAAATTTGAACAAAACTGATTATATACAAATTCTTTTTTTATCAATTGTCCCATTCATTGTAATGCATCTGGGAGTAAAAAATTATTTATTCTTTGATTGTTTTTATGAACCTGTCCCTGATTTCTTCAGGTTCCATTGGTATCACTGGAACATCTGCGTTTCCAGGTTCAACTTTAATATGAACAAAAACAAGACCTTCTGAACTTAGAACCTCACTGAAATCAATCTCAGAATTTAGATCGAATGAAAATACATTTATAAATCCGATTGATTTTGCAAGATCTCCCAGTTGAAAGCTTGAAGCATATGTGCACTGGGACCCAGTAGATCCATAACATTCGTTGTCAAGTACGATCCAAACCAGATTTTTTGGATTCTGATTACAAACTGTTACCATACTACCCATATTCATGAGCACAGATCCATCGCCGTCTATGACAACCACACGTTTAGTTGTAGACATGGCCACTCCAAGACCAATTGAAGATGCAAGACCCATGGATCCCATCATGTAAAACTGATTTGGAGAGTCCTTCAAGTGATGCAGTTCCCTGGAAGGAAATCCTATGTTACATATAACCAGTTCATCAGTCAGCGATGATGATAATTTTTCTATAGCCTCTATCCTCTTCATAAAACTTCACACTACCAGAATTTAATATCTAAAAGTATGCCAATTGGGGCTCCATCAGCTTCTGCTGTTTGCCAGGCTTCAGGAATAATATTAAAGGCATCTTCAGGCTTTTTTGGATTAAAATACTTTATTTTTAGGGCATCCAGTACTAATGGAGTTGCCTTACCCATTGGAACTTGAGCGCCCATAAACTCTCCCTCAGTACCTCTGTGACTCATGATCATGAGGACAGGAATTTTGTAGAGTTCGAACAGTGATGCAAGTGCATTTACAGAATTTCCAAGACCTGAATTTTGCATTAAAATTCCTGGCCTTTTTCCCCCCATGAAGGCACCTGCACAGATTCCAAAACCCTCTTCTTCACGTGTCACAGGAACATGGGTTATGGTTGGATCTTCTTCAACCATTTCCATCAACCTTCCCAGATTAACGCATGGAAGCGAAACAATGAAATTTATCCCTGCTTTTTTAATTGCTTCATAAACTGCTTGACTACTATCCAAAAAAACACCCTCATTTTGTTTGTATGTAGGTTGAATTATGTTTTTGACACCAAACAATGTCAATAAATGAAATTTGTAAAGATAATAATAAAAAATTTTTTTTAGGAGTTGCTTAAAATTTCCTCCAAGTCAAAGGATAATTCATCCGATATATCTTTGATCTGACCCATTAAAGTCTCATCAATGGATATTCCATTTTCTTTGCGGTCTTTGATGTTTTTAACTTCCATGTCTCCAGGAATAAAAACATTGCCCGAATTTCTGATCTCTTCAACGAAGTTATCAACTTGTTCTTTGAATTCTTCAAGATCAGAGAACTTGGATGGATCAATGGCCATAACAAGGTCGCCCTTGGTGCACATGACACCAGGATCAGCTGTTCCTGTAACTTGTTTACCAAAAGCAGCTCTAACAAGAGGACCTGCTAATATTTCTATCATAAATGAGAGTGCGTATCCTTTATGTGCTCCAAATGGAAGTATAGAACCTTTTAAAGCTTCTTCAGGATCGATGGTTGGATTTCCATCTGCGTCTAAGGCAACATTTTCAGGTATTTTCTCACCCTTACGTTTGGCCTCAAGTAATTTTCCCCTTGCAGATGCAGAAGTTGCCATATCCACAGATACATAATTTTTATTGGAAGGAATGCCTATGGCCACCGGATTTGTGCCTATGATGGGCACTTTACCTCCAATGGGAGCAACTGCTGGTTCAGTGTTGGCTATAACCATTCCTATCATGTCGTTCATTATTGCCATGTCAGAGTAGTAACCCGCAACACCAAAGTGGTTTGAATCATGCACCCCAACCATTCCAATACCATTCTTCTTCGCCTTTTTAATTGCAATTTCCATCGCACTGTAGGTTACTACGTGGCCAAACTTATGATTTCCATTAATCAGGGCCATGGAATCTGTTTCACTTTCAATGGATAGTTCTGCTTCAGGGTCTATTGTACCTGCCTTGAGGCCTTTGATGTACTGTGGAAATCTTCCAATACCATGTGATGAAAATCCCTTAAGATCAGCATCTACCGTAACATCTGCAACAATGGATGCATCCTCATCTGAAACTTTCATACATTTTAGGATACCTGTTATGATTGATCTTTCCTGTTCTGCTGTTATATTCATGAACGCACCTTCTATTCCTTTTATAATATGATTGTACCTTCCTTAAAGGTTTTGATTGTTACCTTATCATCTGGATCAGCTGTGACATGACCTATTTTGTAGGCCCTGTTATGTTTTTCAATAAGTTCAATGGTCTTTGTTTCATCCCCTGGCTTCACAATCACAACAAATCCTATCCTCATGTTGAAAACACGGTAGAGTTCTTCCACAGGAACTCCGAGTTCATGCATTTGTAAGAAAATTGATTGAGGTTGTGGTAAAGATGTGATATTGTAACCAATACCCTTTTTAAGCCGGTTTAGATTGGTGAATCCTCCTCCTGTAATGTGGGCAAGACCATGGACCTCCACATCTGTTTTTAAAAGTTCAATAACAGGATTCACATAAATGTTGGTGGGTTTGAGTAATTCTTCTCCAATTGTTGTTTCAGGATTATTTGGAAGTTTATCAGTCACCTTAAAATCATTTTCTTGGAAAAATATCTTTCGGGCAAGGCTGAGTCCGTTACTATGAATTCCACTACTTTCAATACCTATCAATACATCTCCTTCAGCTATTGAACTTCCGGTTACTATGCTGTCACTATCTACTATTCCTATTCCAGTTCCTGCAAGATCGAAGTTCTTCACTATTTCAGGAAGACTGGCTGTTTCTCCACCTATCATAGCAACATTTGCAAGCTTACAACCTAACCTGAGTCCTTCTCCTATCTGTTCAGCAACTTCAGGATCTGGTTTTTCAACTGCAAGATAATCCACCATTGCAATTGGTTCTGCCCCAACACAGATGATATCATTAACAACCATTGCAATACAGTCTATTCCCACTGTATCGTACTTTTCCATCATCTCTGCAACCAGTATTTTGCTTCCCACACCGTCCGTACTCATTGCAATTGCTCTGTCACCAAGATTAACCAAAGCTGCAAAGTGTCCGGATTCTGTTATGACTTCTCTGTAATTGAGTGTTTCCTTCAGTTTTGAGATCAATGCCGAGACAGTCACCTCTTCAAGACTGATGTCCACTCCTGATTCTGAATAGGTTACCATAAAATTCACCAAAAATTTTTAAAACAACAATTATTTATGCATATTTACACTTGACAGTTTATAAAACTTATATCCAAATCAACTGTCAATGGGAGGATAAGTTCAATTATTATTACCTTCCTCCTATTTAAATGAGAATGGTTCATAAAAATATAAAATTTAAATAAACCTAATTTTACTGGATCCTGACTGTTTCAAGATTCATAGGAGTTTTTGTCTCTATTTTATAACTCCTGTAAATGCTGGATGCAAGATCAAGGGTTTTATAATTATCCCCGTGGCAGAACAAGATCTTCTCAGGTTTAGGAGACAACCTTCTTACATAATCCATGAGTTGTCTGCGATCTGAATGTCCACTGAATCCTTCAATGGTTTTAATATGCATCTTTACATTGTACACATTGGTTTTACCCTCTTCCTTGAGAGGAATTTCCTTCCAACCCTTTTGAAGCCTTCTTCCGAGGGATCCTTCAGCCTGATAACCAACAAACACCAATGAATTTCTTTCATCACCACAAAGCTGTTTGAAGTATTCTACAGAGTTTCCTCCTGTCAACATACCGGATGTTGATAGAATAATTGCAGGTTCGCCCTCAACAATTTCTTGTCTTTCGTTTCCTCCATTAACCTTGTGGAAAACATCAGAAATGAATGGATTTCTACCCATATGGAATATTTGGTCCCTGAGGTCCTTGCTCAAGTATTCTGGTCTTGCAGTGTGTATTGCTGTTGCTTCCCAGATCATGCCGTCTATGAAAACAGGTACCTCTTCTATCATACCGTGTCTTATGTATTCATCAAGAACAATCATAAGTTCTTGAGCCCTACCCACAGCAAATACAGGCATGAGAACCTTTCCACCACGTTCTAGGGTTCTGTAAATGGTTTTAACCAGTTCTTTTTCTGCGTCGTTTCTGGATGGTTGAACATCATCGTGACCACCATAGGTACTTTCCATAACAAGTGACTCTATACGTGGGAACTTTGAAACTGCAGGTTCTAGAAGTCTGCTTCGTTCGTATTTAAAATCTCCAGTGTAAACGAAGTTATGTTGACCATCTCCAATGTGCATGTGGGTTATTGCGGATCCCAGAATATGGCCTGCATTATGAAGTGTTAGGCGAATATCTGGGGCAATATCAGTAACTTCACCATAATCAAGGGTAATTGTATGCTTAATACTCTTTTTAACGTGTTTAATATTGAACGGAAGTGGGTTATCTTCTCTGTGTGCAATATCAATATGATCTAATTGCAAAAGTGTCATCAAATCTCTTGTAGGCGTTGTACAATACACTGGGCCTTCGTATCCGTAGTGGTACAAGTAAGGTAAAAATCCTGAATGATCCAAGTGAGCATGGGAAATTATAACTGCATCAAGATCGTCCAGTACAAATTCTGGAACATTGAGGTATGGATACGAGCTTTTATCATCTGATCCTGCTACATTCACACCACAGTCAAGCATTATCTTGCTGTTGCTTGTCTGCAGAAACAATGAAGATCTTCCGACCTCTCTAAATCCTCCAAGGGAAGTTAAACGAGTCCATTCATTTTCGCTTGGTAATTCTCTGTGAATCCTATTTCCTAGAGTTTGTAATATTTTTTTACGTTCCTTACTGTTTTTCCTAAGTGTTCTCCTGACTCTTTGAATTACTTCAGAAGTAATTGGAGGTGTTCTAAGAATCTTGGGAGACCAACCTGTCTTTTTAATAATTTCTCTTGAAGTTGAACCGTACTTACCTATGACAAGTCCGGGTTTCCTGGCTTCTATTATCACTTCACATGTGACTTCGTCGAATGAAACATTGGTAATTTTGGCTTCTTCAGGAACAATTTCATGTATTCTATCGATGGTTTTTTCAGGTTCTGTAAGGACAGATTTATCTGATCGTATGATGATCCTTTTCCTGATATCCTTTGCCAGATCCCTTATCAGATCCCCGTTTTCTGTAATAATTTCCGGGTTTTTGGTGTATATAACCACCTCCGGCCCTTCAAATTCCACCTTTGCCACTTGTACTCTGCCAGGTAATCTTTGTACTATTGTATTTTTAATTTCTTGAATCTCTGAACCCATAAAATCACGTCTAAAAAAATAAGAAAATTAATTGAACCACATTCTAAATCGATGTGATTCTTTAAGCTTTATTTAAAATATACTGGTGTAGTTAGATTAAAACTAGTTCAATTCTTCGATTTTTTTGGCTACCTCATCATCAGGCAGTATTTTAAATCCTTCTTCTTTGGTTATAGTTGCAACCCTGATTCCATTACCAGAATAGGTATCTCTTTCCATAGCAGCTTTAATTGCTCTAATTACAACTGATGTTCCCTCTTCAATGTCCATCTCTTGGTTGTAACGATCTTCCAGAACACCGTATGCTACTGGTGAACCTGATCCTGTGGAAATCATGAGATCTTTAATAACTCCTCCACTCGGATCTAATGAGAACAGAGCAGGTCCCTTCTCATCCACTCCTCCAAGGAGGGTCTGGACATAGTAAGGATAAAATCTTGATGCATGAAGTATGTTTGAGGTCATGTTTGCAGCTGCTTCCACACTCATGGGAGTGCCATTTCTTAGCCTGTAAAGGGCTACTTCTGCACTAATATATCCCATAAGTTTCTGGGCGTCTGATACTGATCCAGCTATTGTAGCTCCGATATGATCATCAATTTTAAATATCTTGTCTGCAACCTTATGAGCAATTAAATTACCCATTGAAGCTCTCCTTTCTGTTGCAAACACAATTCCGTCTTTGCAAGTTACACCAACAGTTGTAGTGCCTTTTAATCGATCTTTATCGTTCATGAAATACACCTCTAAAAAAACACGATAAATAAAAATAGTTTTTAAATAATTTTCAAAGTTAATTTCTAGGCTTATATGTAAAATTCATTCTATATAAATTATTGCTTCAAACTCCAGTTTTTTTACATAACTTAAATATTCAATGCAATGTTTGAAAT
>WASR01000089.1 GCA_009712615.1 Methanobacterium sp.
AAGAATAGATCAGCAAACCCCAATACTGGATGCCAGATTGGCAGATGGTTCCAGGGTATATGCCACAATTCCACCGGTATCTGCTGATGGTGCAACACTTACCATCAGGAAATTCAGAAAAGATCCACTGACAATTGTGGATTTAATTAATTTTAAAACATTATCATCTCATTTAGCAGGATTTTTATGGGTCTGTACAGACGGACTTGGAGTTAAACCCTGCAACGCAATCATAGCAGGAGGTACTGGTTCGGGAAAAACAACCACATTAAATGCAGTGACTGCGTTTACTCCTCCACGTGAAAGAATAATTACCATTGAAGATACATTGGAACTTCAACTTCCCCACACCCATGTTTTGAGGATGGAAACTCGTCCACCAAACATCGAGGGTAAGGGTGAACTAACCATGGACATCCTGGTTAAAAACTCTTTAAGGCAAAGACCAGACAGAGTAATTGTTGGAGAAGTAAGGGGCGGAGAAGCTGTAACTTTATTTACAGCATTAAACACAGGACACTCTGGAATGGGTACTGTTCACTCAAACACTGCAAGAGAAACCATTACAAGATTGGTTAATCCACCTATGCAAGTTCCTACAATTATGATTCCTGCTTTAGATTTCATTATAATGCAAAACAGGATGTATCGGCCTGAAGGTGGGTCAATTAGGAGAGTAACAGAAGTTGCAGAAGTTGTGGGTATGGAAGAAGGCAACGTTCAGTTGAACAGAGTTTTTGAATGGAATAATGTTACTGATAAGGTTGAATATGTGGGAATTGCCAGTCAAACCCTCAGGGAAATAGCAGACCTTAGGGGAATAGGTATAACTGAAATTGAGGAAGAAATAGAGAAAAGAAGGCTTCTATTAGAATATTTGGCTGATAATAACATCCGGTCAATATCAGAAGTGGGAACATTCATCCATAATTACTACAAGGATCCTGATGAAGTACTAGATCAGATTCTCTAAAAAAATAAGTAGGTATATATTTAGTTGGCAGATTCAATATTATTATCTGGTGGTTGCAATGGTTTTTGAGGGGCTCAAACATTTTTTCAATAGATTGGGAGGAATCACTGTTGATTCAACTAAAAAAGTTGGAGAAGGAGTATCTGTTCCAGTTGATAAGTTGAATGATATTAGTAACAGGGCTGGAAAAGTCAGATCCGGCATCAAAAGATCTTCTTCAAAGGCTAAAGAATCATCTAAAGGATTTAGTTTTACTTCTAAAACTCAAAGCACGGTGAAAAGGAGATCTCCTCGTGTTATTGAGAAAATGCGAATGGATAAAGATGAGATTGAAATCTTCAAAGATCTCATTGACAAGAAATATGATAGGGGAGATACCACTCCAAAACCAGAGGATGTTCAAAAGGAAGCTTATAAAAAGGCATCACTCGAGGAGCTTCTTAAAGAAGATGAGAAAGCGGATCTAGAACCTAAGATGATCATGGTTATCGGAGGAATATCCTTCGTAGTCGTGTTCATGCTGATGATCGTGCTTGGATTTGGAGTGATCATTGGGGCAGTTTTTGGACTCATCATATTGATGATGTCGATTGTTTTTGTGTTCCTACCTAACATTAAGAAGGGCTCACGATCCAATGAAGCGTCTAGGGAACTTCCATTTGCACTCAGGCAGATGGCAACAGAATTAAGGGCAGGAATAGGTATGCACGATAGTATGCGTTCTATTGCTCTATCAGGCTATGGTGCACTTTCAGAAGAATTTGCTAGAGCTCTCGAGGAAATTAAATATGGTGAAACCACTGAGAAGGCCCTTACAGATATGAGTGAAAGGATTAATTCAGAAGGATTAAAAAGGGCCATATATCAGATCACCAGAACCCTTTCAAGTGGTGGAGATCTTGCAAAAACATTAAATGTGATAGCTGAGGATACAGCGTATGAAATGAGAATGAAACTCAAGGATTATTCCCAAAAACTCAATTCATTCACCATGATTTACATGTTCGTAGCCATTTTGGGGCCAGTTATTACCATGATCATGTTAATTGCAGCTGCAACAGTCATGGGTGCGTTTTTACCTCCGATACTTCTAATAATCATGTATCTATTTTTGTTTCCGATGATAGTAGGATTTATGGCATTCATGATTAAAAGACTTGAACCACAAGTTTGAATTTGTTCGGTACAACACAAAAAGTTGTCATACTTTTTTTCATTTATACAGATTCAAAATTCTTGAGGATTATTGTCAAACAATCGTTCAAAGCTCTTTTAAGTGAATATAACATAGGAATTTTATTGATTCGTAATACCACATATTTATATATTCGATGCATACAAAAGAAAAAACATCATTATAAATCATTAATAATTTGGTGATAACAATGGCACCTAAACCTAAGGAACTTAAAGCCGATTTTTGGAAAACAAAGGATTTCAAGATATCAATAGGAGATATTGTCTCGGAAGAGGGGATCGAATCTACAGATGAGTCATCTGTAGTCATGGGTCCCACTCAAAAGCCGAATGTAACAGATCTCAGATCTTGGGACATGAAGCTGCTTGAAAGATATCCCCCATTTTATTCACCTTTCTGTGATATGTGCTGTTTATGTACATATGGAAAGTGTGATCTTCTAAATAAGAGGGGTGCATGTGGAATTGACGCCGAAACTCAACAGGCAAGAACCATTCTTCTTGCATGTTGCATAGGATCAGCAGCACATTCTGGTCATGCAAGACATCTTGTGGAGTATCTGATAGATAAAAAAGGAGAAGATTTTCCAATAGATTTGGGAATGGATATAGATATTGAAGCACCTATAATGAGGACTTTAATAGGTAAAAAACCCAAAGTACTAGGAGATCTTAAGGAAGCTCTGGATTATCTTGAAGAACAGATGGTACATCTTTTATCAGCTTGTCATACTGGTCAGGAAGGAAACAGTAAGGATTTTGAATCCAAAGCTCTTCACGCAGGTTTAATGGATAACCTCGGAAAGGAAGTAGGAGATATTGCACAGATAGTGGCACTAGATCTTCCAAAGGGTGATCCTGAAGCACCTCTTGTTGAACTTGGAGTGGGAACCATTGACAGGGAAAAACCAGTTATTCTCTGCATAGGACACAATGTTGCTCCAGGAGCAGGAATAATGGATTATCTTGAGGATCAAGATTTGGAGGATGACCTTGAGGTATGTGGAATTTGTTGTGCTGCAATAGACATAACACGGTACAACCACAATGCAAAAATTGTAGGTCCCATATCTAAACAGCTCAAATTCATAAGAAGTGGAGTTGCAGATGTTATAGTCGTTGATGAACAGTGCATAAGGACTGATGTTCTTGAGGAGGCTAAGAAAAACAACGCAGCTGTAATAGCAACAACTGACAAAATGTGCCTCGGGCTTCCTGATAAAACCAATGAAGATGCCGATAAAATTGTTTCAGAACTCATAAACAAACAGATAGATGGTGCACTAATACTCGACCCTGATAAGGTTGGTGAAGTGGCAACCAAAGTTGCGATGAGAACATCTGGAGAAAGATCCAAGGTCCAGGTACTGCCTGACATGGATGAAGTTGTGGAACTTGCAAAAAAATGTACAGAATGTGAATGGTGCGATCGTGTATGTCCAAACAGCCTGCCAATGATGGATGCAGTGGTTTCCACAGCTGAAGGTGACATCTCCAAAATGGAAGAACTTTACAACAACGATGTATGCTACTCCTGCGGCAGATGCGAGCAGGAATGTCCTAGGGACATACCAATCATATCTATGATGGCCAAGATAGGAGAAACAGATCTTGAAAACCAGAAGTACAATGTTAGGGCAGGAAGAGGCCCTGTTCAGGATGTGGAAGTCCGTAGGGTCGGGGCACCAATAGTACTTGGTGACATTCCGGGAGTCATAGCATTTGTAGGATGCACTAACTACCCTGATGGTGGAGAAGAAGTTGCAAAAATGGCAGAGGAGTTTTTGGAAAGAAACTACATAGTAGTTACAACGGGATGTGGAGCAATGACCCTGGGAGAATACAGGGATGAAGAAGGTAACACTCTCTACGAAAGATACAGTGGATCATTTGATGCTAAAGGCCTGGTTAACATGGGGTCATGTGTATCGAACGCTCACATTCCTGGAGTGGCCATTAAAATAGCTAATATATTCGCTAAAAAACCACTCGAAGGAAACTTCGAAGAAATTGCTGATTACATCCTAAACAGGGTTGGAGCTTGTGGAGTTGCATGGGGTGCATATTCACAGAAAGCAGCTGCAATCGCTACTGGCGTAAATCGGTGGGGTATTCCTGTAGTGGTAGGTCCACAGGCTTCTAAATATAGGCGTTTATTCCTAGGAAGAACGGATAAGGAAGATTCATGGAGAATAAATGACCTAAGAAAGCACACTGAGATCGCCGGTGAACCTGCTCCAGAACATTTATTGTACGCTGCAGAAACCATAGGTGAGGCAACTGTAATGACTGCAAAATTGTGTATACGGCCAAATGATACTTCTAAAGGTCGTCAGTTGAAATTAAATCATTACATCGATCTCCATAAAAAGTACTTTGGAACTTTACCCAACGATATTTACAAGTTTGTGAGGGTGGAAAAGGATATTCCAATAACCTATAAACGGGATGTAATGCAGATATTGGAGGAAAATAACTGGGAACCACGTGAACTTCCTCAGGAACCATCTTTAATGGATATGAAAGGTGATTAAGATGAATGAAAGAGTAATTCCATGGCAACCAACAGTAATTGCCGGACCTAAGCAGGCCTTGCTAGTAACGCCTGAAACAGCAAAAATGATGATGAAAAAGGCAAAAAGGCCTTTGCTTGTAATTGGACCGCTGGCCAAGGAAGAACCCCTTCTAACACATTCTATTGAAATAGCTGAGAAATGGGATCTGCCTGTAGTAACTACGGCAGATACATTCAAAATATTTTCAGAGAGAAATGTTGAAACAAAATCCTACGGCACTGTGGAAATATTGAATCTTCTTAAGGATCCAGAGTGGAAGGGTGTCAGGGGTGAAGGACAGCATGACCTTGTAATTTTCATAGGAGGCATATATTATATGGCTTCTCAAGGTCTTTCAACGCTGAAACACTTTGCGCCACACTTAAAAACACTGACTTTGTGTAAATATTTCCATTCAAATGCAGACGCTTCATTTCCTAACATGAATGATGAAGAATGGTCAAAATACCTAGAAAAAATGAAATTAAATTAATAAAAACATTTGTTGAATCTTATAGCAGAAAACACTGATTTGGAGGAATTCAATGTTTGAGGATATACCTGTGGATGTCAGCCCCATGTATGAGGGAGAAAGGATAAGGGCAGCGAACATGTTCGTTGAACTTGCAGGTCCCAAGTCCATTGGGGCAGAACTTGTTCAAGTAGAAGAAGATGTAGAAGATGGGAAGATAGAAGTCATTGGTCCCGATCTAAACGAAATGAAAGAGGGTGAAATATACCCTTTCGGTCTTTTAATTGAGATCAAGGGAGAAAAATTGGAAAAGGAACTTGAGGGAGTTATAGAACGTCGAACTCACGAACTCTGTAACTACGTCAAGGGATTCATGCACCTAAATCAACGAGACCAAATATGGTGTCGTGTTAGCAAGGAAGCTGTAGGGGCTGGTTTTGGATTTGAACACCTTGGAAAAGCAATTTCAATACTGTTTAAGGAAGAATTTCCAATTATTGAAGCAATTTCCATCAAAGTTTTAACAGACCAGGGAGAGGTTGAAAAATTCCTTGATAATGCATCAAAACAGTATGAAGAAAGGGATGCCAAGGCACGTGAACTTTCTGATGAAGATGTGGATGTGTTTTATGGATGTGTCATGTGTCAGTCATTTGCACCAACCCACACTTGTGTTGTAACACCAGACAGAACAGCTTTATGTGGTGCTATAAACTGGTTCGACTGTAGGGCTGCAGCAAAAATGGATCCTGATGGTCCAATATTTGAAATTGAAAAAGGTGAAGTATTGGATGATGTTAAAGGTGAATATGTAAATGTGAATACTGTTATGGCAGATAAATCTCAGGGTACTGTAGATAGAGTATATCTTCACAGTGTTTTCGGTTACCCACACACATCCTGCGGATGTTTTGAAGCTGTAGCATTTTACATACCTGAATTGGATGGAATTGGAATTGTTGATAGGGATTATAAAGGAGAAACTCCCCTTGGAATTCCATTTTCAGCAATGGCTGGACAGTGTTCTGGAGGTAAGCAGGTTGAAGGATTTGCTGGTTTAAGTCTTGAATATATGCGTTCTCCCAAATTTTTGCAGGCTGATGGTGGATACGAACGTATCATTTGGTTGCCGAAGGCTATAAAAGATTCTTTGATTGATTTCATACCTGTAGATCTGGCAGACAAAATTCCTACAGAGGAAGATGCCAACAGCATCAAAGAAATAAGAAAGTTCTTAAGGGAACACGACCATCCTGTTGTTGAAAGGTTAAAAGAGTCTAAAAAATCAGCGGCTGAAGAAGTTGAAACAGAAGAAGTTGTTGAAGAAACATCTGCTGGATCCGACTTCATGGTAGATGAAGCTCCAATGGCACAAGTTGGATACGTACCTGAACTAACAGTACCTTCATCTGGAGGTATGAAAATTATATTCAAAAACGCAAAAATCTACGCTGAGAAAGTTATAATAAAAAAGAAATAAATTCTTAACACGAAATGGAGACTATCTAGTGATAATAGCTGTAAGTGGAAAGGGTGGAACAGGTAAAACCCTTCTTTCATCACTTTTAATCAAAGAACTATCCGAAAAGGGTAAGGACGTGCTTGCAATCGATGCAGATCCTGACTCTAACCTTCCTGAAGCTTTGGGTGTAGAAGTGATTAAAACTGTGGGTGATGTACGAGAAGAACTCAAGATCGATACTGCCCAGGGAAATATCCCAAAAGAAATGAATAAATGGGATATTCTGGACTACAAGATCATGGAAGCCGTGATTGAAACCCCTAAATTTGACTTGCTTGTAATGGGAAGACCAGAAGGAAGTGGTTGTTACTGCGCAGTCAACAACATCCTTAGGAAGATCATTGAAACATTGTCAAAGAACTATGATTACATTATTATTGATACAGAAGCCGGTCTTGAACATTTAAGCAGAAGAACAACACAAAACGTCGATACGATGCTTGTTGTAACTGACAAATCTAAAAGGGGAATGATAACTGCTCAAAGAATTGGTGAACTGGCAAATGAACTTGATATCAACTTTAAAAATATATTCTTAGTTGTAAATAGAATTACTCCAAAAAATGAAGATTTAATACTTAAAAAAGCCAAGGATACAGGTATTGAAATAATTGGAACCATATATGAAGATGTTCAAGTAGCAGAATATGATGTTGAAGGAATTCCATTGATAAGTCTTTCAAATGATTCTGAATCTGTTCAAACTGTTTCAAACATAGTATCTAGGATTTTAAAATAAATTAAGGATGTGTATCAATGGATAAAATGACACAACTTCTTAAACTACTGGAAAATACGGACACCATAGAAATAAATGATTTTAGAATGGACTTTGATGAGCTGGAGATTCAAATAATGCCGGCCGTCCAAAGAATGGTGCAGCAAGTTGCTCAAAAGCAGGCTGAAGTTGCAAAGGAGGTACTGCCATCCATGGAACCATTTGCACCTCCAGTGCATAACTGGCCTGGAGAGGTTGCAGAAGTTCAACTTGGCGCGGGTTCACGGAAATCAGTCTTTTTAGGAGGACAAACAGCTCTTTACAGGTTTGAAGAACCTCAACCAAACGCCCCTGTTGTAACCTTCGATGTATTCGATATTCCAATGCCGGGACTTCCAAAACCAATAAGGGAACATTTTGATGATGTTATGGAACATCCTGGAGAATGGGCTAAAAAAGCTGTTAAAGATTATGGTGCAAACATGATCACCATACACCTCATTGGAACAGGTCCTAAGGTTATGGACAAAACTCCACGTCAGGCTGCTCAAGATATTGAAGAAGTTCTTCAGGCAGTGAAGGTCCCCCTTGTTATAGGTGCTTCTGGAGATCCAGTCAAGGATCCAATAGTACTTGAAGCAGCTGCTCAGGCTGCAGAGGGTGAAAGATGCTTGCTTGCTTCAGCAAACCTTGACCTTGATTATAAAAAGGTTGCTAAGGCTGCAGTGGATTACAATCATGCTGTTCTCTCATGGGCAATAACTGATGTGAACATGCAGAAAACACTGAACAAATACCTCATGAAGGAAGGTCTCACACAAAACGATATTGTGATGGATCCAACCACATGTGCATTGGGTTATGGAATTGAATTTTCCATCGATGTGATAACAAGAACAAGGTTGGCAGCTCTCAAGGGCGACACCGATCTCCAAATGCCGATGTCTTCAGGAACAACCAATGCATGGGGTTCACGTGAAGCATGGATGAAAAAGGATGAATGGGGTCCAACAGCATATCGTGGCCCAATTTGGGAAATAATAACAGGATTAACCATGATGCTTTGTGGGGTTGACATATTCATGATGTTACATCCTTCATCAGTAAAAATGCTTAAAGAAATTGGAAACACGTTCACCAGGGATTACCTGACTACTGATGTCCCTGATATCACAAACTGGATTACGGAATTAGAATAAGGAGGTAATAAAATTGCAAGTCACTGCAATGGAAATTTACAGGTTACTCCCCAAAACAAACTGTGCAAAGTGTGGAGAGGCTTCATGCATGGCCTTCGCAACCAAACTGTCAGACAAGGAAACTGACCTAGAGCTGTGTACACAGTTGGCTGCCAATGAAATGGAAGAACTCGAAAATCTACTCGCACCTGCTGTAAGGGAAATTACCATAGGAAAAGGGGATAAAACCATCTTAGTAGGTGGGGACGAAGTACTTTACAGATATGAACTCACTTATTACAATCCAACACCTATCATAATCGATGTTAACGATGATATGGATGAAGAAGCACTTAATGAACGAGTAAAAATTATTGAAGAGTCTGAATTTGAACGTACCGGTGAAACCCTAGTTTTAGATGGGATAGCCCTTAGGAATTCTTCGGGAAATGCTGATAAATTTGCTGAAACTGCTTCAAAACTAAAATCATCAAAACTCCCCTTAGTACTGTGCTCACTTGATCCTACTGCCATGAAGGCAGCCCTTGAAAATGTGGGTGATGAAAGGCCACTGATCTATGCAGCAACAGAAAACAACTTCGATGAAATGGCTGAATTGGCACTGGAATATGATTGTCCACTGGCAATTTTTGTTCCAAACGATCTTGAGAAGATGAAGGAGATCTCCAATATTTTACGATCCAAGGGAGTGCGTGATATGGTGCTTGATCCAGGTACCTATGTCAACGATGGAATCGGTGATACCCTTGATAATTTCATCATGATAAGAAGACTGGCCATTGAAGAGAGAGATGAAGATTTCAGATTCCCAATTATGGGAATTCCAGCTTTAACATGGTTGTATGAAGATGATGAAGTACAGGGTGGTATAAAAGAAGCAACAATTGCTGCAACGTTGATGAATAAATATGCAGACCTGCTAATTATTCATGGAACCAATATATGGGAACTTATACCAGTTTTAACTTTACGCCAAAGTGTGTTCACAGATCCAAGGAAACCTCAGGCAGTTGATGCGGGACTATATGAGTTTGGTGAATTAGCCGATGACTCGCCAGTTGTACTCACAACCAACTTCGCACTCACCTACTACACCGTGGAAGGAGATCTTAAATCTGGCAAATCCAACTGTTACCTACTTGTACTGGATACAGAAGGACGTGCAGTTGATGTTTCTCTTGCAGGAGGACAGTTAACTGGAGAGTCTGTAGCAGAATTGATTAAAGATTCTGGTATAGAAGATAAGGTTAAAACAAGAACACTGATTATCCCAGGTCTTGCAGCACCAATGAGCGGTGAGATTGAGGATGATTCAGGATGGGAAGTTGTGGTAGGTCCAAGGGACTCCTCAGGTATGCCTGATTTCTTTCACAAGCTACAGGAAAAACAGGAAGCCAAGTAAAAGATGAACCAAAATAAAAATTTCGTGGGAATGATCCAATGAAGACATTGATGGTAGTAGATCCAAGAATGTGCACCGAGTGCAAGGACTGTGTCACAGCATGCAGGGAAGAGCATGGAGTACCAAGGGTGAAAAAAACATCCACTGTACCCATCTTTTGTATGCATTGTCATCCTGATAAGGCGCCATGTGCAAGAATTTGTCCAACCAACGCAATTAAGGAAGAAGATGGAGTTCTGATGGTTGATGAAGATGCATGCATACTCTGCAGACTATGCATGATCTCATGTCCTGTTGGGATGATGGTCATGGATCTAGAAAAGAAATCCACACAGAAATGTACACTGTGTCTTGAAAAAGAGGACAGAATTCTTCCAGCTTGTGTTGAAGCATGTAAAGACAATGTTTTAAAGGTTTTCTCTGTTGAAGATCTGGAAGATCTCAAGGACGACACAACATTTGCAGACATAATTGAAGAGGCAATGAAGATCTATCAAGAGAAGATCTGATTAAAATCTTCCATTTCCTTTTTAAACCGAAAAAAATAATTTAATTCACATTTTTTTTATTTTTCAAGCAATATTTTATCAGACTTTATTTTAAACCCTTCATTAATTAGCATTTCAATTTTCATTTCTTTTCCTCCCCTAAATCCACCAATCATTCCATCAGATCTCACAACACGATGGCAGGGCACCACAATTGCGAATGGATTTTTCCCTATGGCTGTTCCCA
>WASR01000357.1:0-8974 GCA_009712615.1 Methanobacterium sp.
CATAATGTACAATGCTAAATCTGAGTGATATTTTTTCTGAATTTATTATGTATTATTAAATATGTAATAATTTTATTGCGTTAAAGCCGTCTATAACGAAGTTTCAAAAAATTGGCCATATTTTCAGGATCATGTCCTAGAAAATATGGTTGAATAAGTTCAAATCAGTTCAAAAACTAATTTTCAGATGCACTAAATTCAAAATACTTCAAATGTACCATAAATTATACAGCACACCTATATCACCCATACCTAAATCAGTGGTTTTCGATAAAATTGTAGATCATGCCCATTGTGGAGTAAACTCTGAAATTTTTTTTAATGACCATCCAATCAAATTGAAAGGTGATAAAAAAAATTTGATCTTAGTTGCCTGTTCTCATTTTTTTCATAAATCTTTAGAACTTGAATTAAATGACCATACCCATAATATTTTAATTAATTTTTCTTTAAGTTCTTTAACAAAGTTTTTTTTTTCAACAATATTTTATATCTCAACATCAATAGACATATAGAGTAAAGGGGATTCTTTATATGACCCCTATAGTAGTTGAATTTCAGAAGGGATTTAAATGGTAAAAGTTGCAGTAATTGGTGGAACAAGGGGTTTAGGCCGATGGATTGCTAATTTTTTAGCCGAAAAAGGTTTGGATGTCTTGATTACCGGTAGGAACATCGCTGAAGGTGAACTGGTTTCAAAGAAGATTGGCACAAGTTACACCAATGACAATGTAATGGCGGCAGAAACTTCGGATGTTGTGATAATCTCTGTACCAATCCAGGCCACACCCAATATCATCAAGGAACTTGCATCACTCATGAAGCCAGGCTCCCTGCTCATGGATGTGACTTCAGTCAAGGAAGAATCCAGTCACTTGATGGAGCAGTACGCTGCAGAAGGTGTTGAGGTTGTTCCAACCCATCCAATGTTCGGTCCAAGGATCCGTTCCCTCGATGGACAGGTGGTTGTGCTCACACCATCTGTTGATGGATCATGGTACACCAAGGTCTACAAATTTTTAGAAAATGAGAATGCCCGGATAATTGTCACCACTCCACAGATCCATGATAGGATGATGAGCATTGTACAGGGACTCACACACTTCGCATACGTGAGCATTGCAGCAACCATTGAAAGGCTGGACATCGACATCAAAGAGTCAAGGAAATTTGCAAGTCCCATCTACAACCTTATGCTGGATACCATTGCAAGGATCACTGCTCAAAATCCGTACCTGGTTTATTCAATTCAGACATCGAATAAGTACATCAAAGATGCCCATGAAACCTTCAACGAAACCTTCAACGATCTTAAGAACATGATTGCAGATGGTGATGAGGAAGGATTTGTACATGCCATGAGCAATGCTGCCAAACACATCGATGATCTTGAAAGTGCACTTGGAAGATCTGATAAGGCCATATCTGCATTGTCTGAAGAGGTTAATATTTTAAAGAACCTATTGGGAAATGAAGTTGGTCTGAAACACATCTACTCAGGGAAGGTTCATGTTGGATTATTAGAGGAGCTTAAACCTGAATTTCTGGTTTTAAAGGTTAACAACAGTGCAACAAAACTTAAATTATCAAATGTGGAAATATTGACTGATAAAGAACTCATGGATTGGAAGATAAACAACAACCCCCAGAGGAGCTATGATATATCTGCTGTGTTCCCGGAATCTGCAGATCCAGAGGTTATTGTGGCCACAGTCCAGGGACTCGATGGTGTTGTGGATGCAGAAGTAATGGATACCTACAGTGGCAGTCAAATTCCAGAGGGCAGTATCAGTATCACATTGAGGTACTTGGTGTTTGAAGATGATACTGTTTTGGAAGTTGAAAAACTTTTAAAGGGATTTGGATGTCAAATACGCTGATTTAAATTATTTTTTCCACTTTTTTTTTTGAGTCTCAGTCTTTTTTTTGGTTATTCCGTCATTTTCCATCCATTTAATTCAAGATCATTTTTAATACAAATCGACAAGTTTTTTACCACCAAAACACAACATATATATAGTAGAAAAAACAATGTTATAGTAACATGAGTTAACTAAAAGAATAAATTTAATTAAAACTATTTTACACGCTTACAAAACATTTCGAACATATTTAACAGTATATTAGGAGGGGTTTTATATGGAAAACAATGAAATGAAATTAAAAGTTGCTGAAGCCTTCTCACAGGCTGATGTTGGAAGGTCAGTTGCAAGGATCGACCCTGCATGCATGCAGAAACTCGACCTTTTAGACGGAGATATCATAGAAATTGAGGGAAAAAAATTAACTGCAACAAGGGTTGCATCCTCACAATCCGATATCGGCCTTGGAATAATACGTATAGATGGATACATCAGAAAAAATTCAGGAACCTCCATAGGTGAAGAAGTAACTGTCAGACGTGCAGACTACAAAGAAGCCAAGAAAGTGGTACTAGCTCCAGTGGAACAGGAGATACTCATAAGGGGAGATGTTAAAGCAGCATTTCTTGGAAGGGTGCTCAGCCAGGGAGACATGATCATAACTGGTGTAAGACAACAACAACAGCAAACAATGCGTTCTGGACTCTTTGATGAATTCTTCAGGGACGTTGCACCAATGGGCGAGATCAAACTCGCAGTTGTAAGCACCAAACCTGCAGGAATCGTGCAGATAACTGAAATGACAGATGTGGAAGTACAAACAGAACCAGTCGACGTATCAAAACTCGAAGGAGTAAAAAACGTAGTCGATGTAACCTACGAAGATATAGGTGGTCTCAAGGAAGAAGTTAAAAAAGTCAGGGAAATGATAGAAATACCCCTGAAGAGACCAGAATTATTTGAAAGACTGGGAATTGCACCACCTAAAGGTGTGTTAATGCACGGTCCACCAGGAACAGGTAAAACCTTGCTTGCAAAGGCAGTTGCAAACGAAAGTGATGCCCACTTCATAGCCATTAACGGACCCGAGATCATGAGCAAATACGTCGGGGGATCCGAGGAACGTTTAAGGGAACTCTTTGAAGAAGCAGAAGAAAACTCACCATCAATTATATTCATAGATGAAATCGACGCCATAGCTCCAAAAAGAGAAGAAGTATCCGGAGAAGTTGAAAGAAGAACAGTTGCTCAGCTTTTAACACTCATGGACGGTCTTAAATCAAGGGGCCAGGTCGTTGTAATAGGAGCAACCAACAGACCAGACGCACTGGACGCAGCAATAAGAAGGGGTGGAAGGTTTGACAGAGAAATTGAAATTGGAGTACCAGACAAGGATGGAAGGGGAGAAGTCCTTCAGATACACACCAGGGGAATGCCACTGGATGACAAGGTGGATCTCGAAGAAATGGCAGAAATAACCCACGGATTTGTCGGTGCAGACCTTGAATCCCTATGTAAAGAAGCTGCAATGAGGGTACTAAGGAGAGTTCTTCCAGATATTAAAGGAGACGAAGAAATATCCAAGGAAACCCTCAAAAAAATGATTGTAACCAAATCAGATTTCAAAGAAGCACTCAAAGAAATCCAACCTTCAGCACTGCGTGAAGTGCTTGTACAGGTTCCAGACGTTAAATGGGAAGACATAGGAGGATTAAACAACGCCAAACAGGAACTACAAGAGGCAGTAGAATGGCCTTTAAAATATCCTGAAAGCTTTGAAAAATTCGGAGTCAGACCACCAAGGGGCGTGCTAGTGTACGGACCTCCAGGAACAGGTAAAACATTACTTGCAAAGGCAGTTGCAAACGAAAGTGACGCCAACTTCATAGCTGTCAAGGGACCAGAGTTACTCTCAAAGTGGGTTGGAGAATCTGAAAAGGGTGTGCGTGAAATCTTCAGAAAAGCCAGACAAACAGCACCAACAGTTATATTCTTCGATGAAATCGATTCAATAGCATCTGCCAGAAGTGGATCCAGTACAGATTCAGGCGTAACCCAGCGTGTTGTAAACCAGCTCTTAACAGAAATTGACGGGTTAGAAGAACTCCAGGATGTGGCTGTGATTGCTGCAACCAACCGTGTTGATATACTTGACCCTGCCCTAACAAGACCTGGAAGATTTGACAGGCATGTAAAGGTCGATGATCCAGATGAAGAAGCAAGGGTATCAATATTCAAAGTTCACACCAAGGATATGCCACTTGCAGAGGATGTGGACCTAGAGGTTTTAGCAAAGAGAACACACGGATTTGTAGGAGCAGATATCGAAGCTGTCTGCAGAGAAGCAGTTATGCTCACACTCAGAGAAAACATAAAATCCGACGAAGTGGATATGAAACGCTTCAAAGACGCAATCAAAAAGGTTAAACCTAAAAATGAAGCAGACCTAAGCCACTACAGTTAAATTTAAATTTGGAGAGATCTTCCTCTCCAAATTACATACTCTTTTTTTCTTGAAAATAGACCACATACAACTGGTCAGTATGGTTAATCAACACCTAAAATTCTTAAATATGATCAAATTGAATTGAAAGAAATTTTTTCTAATTTAAACTTTTAATATGTATTTAAGGTATAAATTAGCATTTTATAAATCAATATTGATGTCTTTTTCTTTAATTTTATTCCTAAATATTCTTTAACTTAATATTTAATTCGAATTAAAGTACTTTGAAACTATTTACAAAGTTTAAATATTGATAGGGAATATAAGTTAATTAGAAAATTAAATGGATGTGAACTGATTATTCAGTATTTTTTTCATGTCGATTTTAAAATTGAATATTTTTAGGTGAATAACTATGAGCAACAATGTAAAGGATATGTCACTTGCACCAGAAGGTATAAAGAAGATTGAGTGGGTTCAAAAACACATGCCTGTTCTTGAACATATAAAGAAGGAATTTCAGGAAACCAAACCATTTGAAGGTGTGACAATTGCATCTTGTTTACATCTTGAACCTAAAACAATCAATCTTGGTTTAACACTTCATGCAGGTGGTGCTGAAGTGGCCATGACAGGATGTAATCCTTTATCAACCCAAGACGATGCAACTGCAGCAGGTGCATCCATGGGACTGAACATGTATGGATGGAGAGGAGAAACTAACGAAGAGTACTATGAAAACTTAAACAAAGTACTTGACCATGAACCAGACATCATCATAGATGATGGTGCAGACATGATTTTCCTTGTCCACAAAGAAAGAAGGGAACTCATGGACAAGATCATAGGAGCATGTGAAGAAACAACAACCGGAATCCACAGGCTCAAAGCCATGCATGCAGACAAAGCACTGGAATTTCCTGTGATGGCTGTTAACGACTCCTACATGAAGTACTTATTTGACAACAGATACGGTACAGGCCAGTCCACCTTCGATTCAATCATGGGATCAACCAACATACTCATAGCAGGAAAAACACTGGTTGTCTGTGGATATGGATGGTGTGGTCGTGGAGTTGCAATGAGAGCAGCTGGACTCGGGGCAAACGTCATTGTAACAGAGATCGATCCTATAAGGGCACTTGAAGCACGTATGGATGGTTACAGAGTCATGAAAATAAGGGAAGCTGTTAAAGAGGCTGACATGATCATAACTGTCACAGGAAACATCGATGTGGTTTCTGGAGATGATTTCAAATATATGAAAGACGGTTGTATTATGGCCAACTCAGGTCACTTCAACGTTGAAATCAATAAACAGGACCTTGAGAAAATATCAAAATCCACCAAACTACTTAAACCAGATATAGAAGAGTTCATAACAGAAGATGGAAGAAAAATCTACTTGTTAGCAGATGGAAGACTCGTAAACCTTGCAGGTGAACGTGGTCAGGGCCATCCAGCAGAAATAATGGACATGAGCTTTGCAATGCAGTCCCTATCAGCCAAGTATCTCCTTGAAAACAAGTTGGATGTTGGAGTGTACAAGACCCTGGATGAAACTGATATCGATGTTGCCAAGCTCAAATTGAATGCAATGAAAATTGATATAGACAGTTTAACTGAAAGGCAGGTTGAATACCTCAAAAATTGGGATGAAGGAACCTAAAAAATTTCTAAGATCTCGTTTACTACTTTTTTTTAAATAAGAAACGATTGAAATGCAGTTCATTAAAAAAATTAATGGAAACAATGGCCCTACCCGTGTTTTTGTAGGGGGAGTCCATGGAAAAGAGGGTTTAACAACCATCGAACCATTAAAAAAATTGAGTCAAATGGACGTTTTAAATGGTGAACTAATCCTATTCAACTGTCCAGAGAGCAAATATATAAGCACCCTTGATCCTGGTTACTATCAGACTGAAATGGGTCAGACAATCATCAGGATCATAGAGAAGTACAGGCCAGAGATATACGTTGAACTGCACTGCTACAAACCTTCAAGTTACCAAAAACTCATAAATTTGAATCGGAAGGATGAAGCAGGAGTTCCTCCACTCATAGAACTTGAAGAGGGTGTACTGATAAGATCTGTTGCACCATATCTAAGAACTGAACTCTTTAAAAGGGAGGATGTTTGTATAACCCTTGAAATGCCTTGCAACCCATCTGAGAATTCTAAAAAAGTTTATCTCGATATCATGCAGCAAATTGCTAGTTCTGATAATAGAAAAGAATTTGAAGATAAATTGAGGGTTAAGTATCCATTACAGGTTGAAAGGGCCAGACTTTATGCTGCTGAATTTTTCGGTGAGTATCCATCATTCTAGATTAACGAAAACACTCAACGAAATTTCTCTTTTTAAAACCAGTCTTCCAGGCTTTTTTGCTTGTTATCTAGCTTGGCAAACTTGTCCAGTGCGCTTAAAACCCTCTGCTCAGAAAAATCGTGCTGGTTGCAAAGGAAGTCTACAGCAGCTTCTTTATCAGGAGAATTCCATTTCAATTCGTAATCTTCGACTGCGTTGTGCTCTAGGAACAATTTCCTCAGTATGGCAGGATCCACATCCATTTCGTAGTCATTTTTTTCGATCACACTGAATATATCCCCATGTTTTTTTATTAGTTTCAAACCAGTTTTTGCACCCACACCTTTAACTCCACTGTTAAAATCTGTTCCCACGAGTATGGCTATATCAACCAGCTGTTCCCTTGTGATCTCCATGTTTTCAAGCACTTTTTTAAGGGTGATTAACTCCAGATTTGCCTTTCCACCTGTTATTGTCAGGTTTCTTACCATTCTTGTGGCTCCGAAGAGAATGCAGTCGTAGTCCTGTGAACCCACACACCATGCATCCCCTTTATCCACCATGTAAGATGCTTGTGCTTCCCCTTCACCCAGTGCCTGGATGTAGGGAACTCCAAGTATTTCTAAAAGTTTTTTTGACCCTTCGATTATGTCTCTGGACATCCTGGAGGATCTTACAGCGTACTTCCTTGCCTCTTCAAGGTTGCCTTCTTCAAGGGCTTTGTCCCATTTTTTCTGGGATTCTTCCTTCACTTCCCTTCTTTTAGCCTGAGTATCCTTTTTAAGCGCATCTGATCTGCCGTCAAAGATATATATGGGTTTAATTCCTTTTTCTATTAATGATGATGTTCTATACAGTATGCCGCTGAAGTGGGATGTGATATTTTTGTTCTCATCCATGAGTGGAGTTCCATCCACCTGTCTGATACTTGATAAAAACTGGTAGATCACATTTGCAGCATCTAATGCGACTATTTTTGATTCTAAGTCCTGAAATTTGATGTTCTCTGGAGTTACAATATCTTTAAATTTTACACCCATCTCTTAATCCCCCAACTAGTGAATAAAAAAAGGTTTTAATTTCTGAAATTGGAGTATGGAAATGTCTCCATGAGCCATATCAATACTTCATCGTGGTGAATTATGTTATATGTCCTTGCGAGCATCACAGAATTAGTGTTGAATATTTCACCAATTTCCGGTGAAGGTTTCTCTGAGTATACAGATTTTATTTCCCTTCTAGATTCTATCTTGTGTTTTCGAAGTATTCTTCCGATCGGAATATCTGCCCTTATAATATCCTCTTTAAAATCATTTTCAAGTCTGTTTATTGGTATCAATGAAACAGCGTATATCAATGGTTCGTCGGTTTCAATGACAACCACCCGGTAGTTGACTTCGTCTCCAACTTCAATGTCTAGAAGTTTGGCGATTTTCTCATCAGCTTCTATGAACTTTTGTTCTAGGGTTTCTATCTTAGCATGACCCTTTATGACATCTAGTATAGCTGTCACAGAACCATCTGTTGTTAGTAGAATCTTCTGTGCATTTGAAAGTTTTCCCACTTCAGATTCTATACCTTCTATAGACTTGAGAATAGTTTTATCCATATTTAATCCCTTGGATCGTTAATTTCACCTGAAAGTGCTGAAGATGCTACCACTGCAGGATTCGCAAGGTAAACCTCAGATTCGGGGTCTCCCATTCTTCCCAGGAAGTTTCTATTGGTTGTTGCTATGCAAACTTCCCCTGCTGCAAGCACACCCATATGTCCTCCAAGACAGGGCCCACATCCAGGGTTGCATATTATTGCCCCTGAGTCCATGAATATGTCTATTAATCCACTGTGCATTGCTTTTCTATATATTTCAGCCGATGCAGGTATTACCAGAAGTCTGACATCGGGATGAACTTGTTTTCCCTCCAGAACTTCAGCTGCAGCAACCAGATCTTCCATCCTTCCATTGGTACATGAACCTATGAATGCCTGTGTGATGGTCTTTCCTGCTACCGAAGATACTGGTTTAACATTATCAACGTTGTGTGGACATGCCACTTGGGGTTCCATGTCATCCATATCAAAGAAATATTCCTTCTCATAATCATAATTTGGGTCTGATGTTACAACATCAAAACCTGCCACATTTCTATCCTTAAGGTACTGTAGGGTGGCTTTGTTAGGTTCCATTATCCCATTTTTAGCTCCACTCTCTATTGCCATGTTACATATGGTCATTCTACCAGCAACATCCATGTTTTCTATGGTGCTTCCATGGAATTCCAATGATTTGTAAGTTGCTCCGTAGGTTCCGATTTCGCCTATCACATTTAAAATAACATCCTTGGCACTGACAAAAC
>WASR01000357.1:8984-10747 GCA_009712615.1 Methanobacterium sp.
ATTTTGAAGGCTTCAGCAACCCTGAACCATGTCTGTCCAGTTGCAAAAATAAATGCCATGTCAGTTGCGCCAACTCCAGTTGCAAATGCTCCGAACGCACCATGGGTGCATGTGTGGGAATCTGCTCCAACAACCACTTCACCTGGTTTGACAAAACCGTACTCTGGAAGTACTTGGTGACATATTCCTTCACCATGGTTTAAATAATTTTTAATTCCCTGATCCCTAGCAAATTCCCTTGAAACCTTGTGAAACTCTGCAGATCCTATGGTATTTGGAGGTACTGTATGGTCACATATTATCACTATTTTCTCAGGATCCCAGACCTTGTCCTGGATCTTTTTGAAGTTGTTTATGGTTGGTGGTGATGTTCCATCATGTGCCATCGCAAGATCCACATCAACTTCTATTATTTCACCGGGGTGTACCTCTTCTTTACCCGCAGCCCTGGCCAGTATTTTTTCTGTAATGTTCATTTATAATCACTCAAATTGAATCTAAACCCCGGAAATGTTAGGGATCCTTAGATCAGGTTTTTTTTATTGAAAAAATTTTAAAGTTCAAATGGACCTCTAACAGATGCTACAATGCTGTTAAAGAGTTCATCGTTGATGTAGTTACCCTCTTCTCTCTTGCTCTTTACCTGTTCAACAATTTTGCATAGTTCATCCTTGGTTACATCTATTCCACATTCATTCAGTTTAGCCCTTACAGCCCTGCATCCTGAATGTTTTCCGAGAACAATTTGTCTCCTGTGTCCTATGAGTTCTGGTAAGAATGGTTCGTAGGTCAGAGGTTCTTCTATCACAGCATCCACGTGAATTCCAGATTCATGACGGAATATGTTTTTTCCAACGATAGGTTTGTTGTAGGGTATGTCCATGTGTGTCAGGGATTCAACCAGCTTCGATAGTTCGCAGAATTTACTAACATCAAAACCCAGGTCTACTCCGTATATGAATTTAAGGGTCATTACCAGTTCTTCTAAAGCAGCATTTCCTGCCCTTTCACCAATTCCATTTACTGTGGTTGAAACTGCATTTGCACCTGCAAGTAATCCTGCTATGGAGTTTGCAAGGGCCATTCCAAAGTCATTATGACAGTGCAGAGCTATTTCTGCATTGATTGTTGATCTTAACTGTTTAACAAGGTAATCCATTCCATAAGGACTGATTGCACCCACTGTGTCTGCTATGTGAACTCTGTCAACACCGTAGTCGTCTGCCCTCTTATACATCTTCTTAAGGAAATCAATCTATGTTCTTGTTTCGTATTCAGCTGAAAATGCCACAAAAAGACCATGGTCCTTTGCATGTTCTATAGAATTCATGCAGACGTTTAGTATTTCTTCCCTGCTCATCTTTATTTTGTGCTTCAAATGTAGATCAGAGGTTGACATGAAGGTTATTACACCATCAACATCACAATCTATTGCTGTGTCTATGTCGGATTTTTTGGTACGTGACAAGCACAAAATCTGTGCATTTAAATCTTCATTTACTATTGCAGATACAGATTTCTTTTCTTCTTTAGATACAACAGGAAAACCTGCTTCAATTTGATGTATTCCTACTTCATCCAATTTTTTAGCTATTTTAAGTTTCTCTGGAGTTCTTAAACATACTCCGGGAGTTTGTTCTCCGTCTCTCAAAGTTGTGTCGTACACCGTAATTTTTTCTGGAAACTTTACATTAGCTTCTTTATTAAAGGGGCTTACTAGGTATTGCAATGAATTACAACCTTATTTTTTTTTATTTAAAAAA
>WASR01000249.1:0-236 GCA_009712615.1 Methanobacterium sp.
ATAACTATTCTATGATTTTCAAAATACAAAAATAGATGATTCAAATTAAGAAAAAAAGATATAAAAAAAATTTTTAGAGCATGATATTTAATACAGTTAAAATTTGTTTGGAGAATTGTCTGGAACTTTTAGGTAGTATTACAGTTACTCCATCGTTTTAACACTTGAAGTTAATTTCCGATGAATCACTAATCTCTACAATTTCCGGGTTACGGCCCATTTCCAGAATAAATTTT
>WASR01000249.1:268-4249 GCA_009712615.1 Methanobacterium sp.
CAGTTTCTATCATGTTAACGTAGACGCTTTTACTAATTTTGCATCCATCAACAATGGTAAATGCCGGCATTTCTCCGTTCAATTCTTTGAACTCAATTACTTCTTCAACCATTTGTCGGTATTGTTTGAGAGTTAACCTCTCCATTAGATCAACCACATCTAGTTTTTTAAGTCAATTATTTATTGTAGGTAGGTTTAGTAATTACCACTTAAATATTTTGCGAATTAAAATTCACTTTATGCATCATTTTTTAGGCTTAATATTGTTAAAATTGGAGGATTCTTTACACATTTTACTATTTTTCGTTGTAATTGTTGGCACTATTTTGTATCACAACTGTCTTATTTGGATCAAATGGGTTGGTTCGCATTGCAAGTGAGAATAGATAACGATAATTATTTTTTAAATGTTCCATGTAGTTCAACCATTCGAATATGAGGAGGTCATATACCCTTTGAACATCTTTTTTTAAATGTTCACAATCTGATGCAGGTAAATCATGGGTTGTTTCACGTTTATCAAGTTCTTCAGTCAAATGAAAAACAGCTCTCAACAGATCAGTGAAGGTTTCATGTTCCAACAAATTGGGATTTTCGAGAAGTGCAAGTAAAAACATTCTTTTATCTTGAAGAAATAGTTTGGTGTTGTATAAAAAATCTCCTACATCTGTGTTGGATGGAATGATCATGAGGCTGTGTGCTAGTGCATTGATATTTTTTTTGGCATGTTCAAAATCTTCATTTTCCCAACGGGAATTTATTATCAAAATTTTGCTGGTCCTGGTTGACTTTGAATCAAACTTGGAAATTTCTGTGAGGAGTTCTGTTCCAACTTCACTATAAAACGCTCCTATTACCATGTTGAGCTTTTCAAGCATCAATTTTTTTTCTCTTTCATTTATGCCTGTTTGTATGATTATAACTACAATTAATGCCTCAATCGGAAGGAAAACCAGATTTATTCCAATATAAAAAAGTTCTGTTTTAGGTTCCCTAAATATCATTGTTTGGGCAATGTAAAGGATTACAGATGCAAAAATGAGTAAACTTGCTATTTTGATGTTCCAGCTGAACCTCTCAAGAATCTTCATGGTTACCATCACTTATATAGCTGTTTTTCTCTTGAAATGTTGTTAAAATTTTTTAGTACTCACAATTGTTATTGGATTGTTTGAAAACATGATTGTTCCCCTTGAACTGGGGGTTCCCTTTGAAATCATAATGTTAACAACTTCAGGTTTAAGGGAAAGTTCTTTGAAGGTGTAAATTGCTTCTGTTGCTGTTTCAAGTAGAATGGATGTTACCAAAATTTTACCGTTTTTCTTAAGTTTTTTGTATCCCTTCTTAATAATTTGTGGCAGCTTTCCACTGCTACCTCCAATGATGAGAACATCAAAATCATCAAGTTCATCAAGTGTTTCTAATCCGTCTGCTAGGATAACTTCAACTTTATCTTCAACTTGGTGTTTAGAAACATTTTCTTGGGTAGTTTGAGTTGCCACGGGATTTAAATCTATGGCGTAAACTTTTTTCGCTTTCTTAGCAAATTCGACTGTTAAACCACCAGTTCCACATCCAATATCTACAACAACATCTCCATTTGAAACTTCGGATTTGCACAGTAAAATGCACCTGATCTCTTCCTTGGTTGGTCCTGGAACCTCGGAATTTTTTATGAAATCAGAGTCTTTAATCATTGCATTTCACCTGTCCATCTTTGAAATAGTTGGTTGTCTATTCCAAGCACATCTAAAATTTTACCAACAACAAAGTCTGTCAGATCTTCAGTTTTTTCTGGTAAATGATAGAAGCCTGGCATAGCTGGCAGGATTATTCCTCCTTCCCTGCTTATTTCCACCATATTTTCAAGATGCACAGTTCGCAGTGGTGTTTCCCTGGGGACCACAACAAGTTTTCTACGTTCTTTAAGTGCCACATCAGCAGCTCTTGTAACTGCATTATTTGCATATCCATTGGCAATTGCAGACAGGGTTTTCATGGTACATGGAACTATTACCATAGATTCAAATTTGAAGGATCCGCTGTTAATTGCAGTTGTGAGATCCTTTGAAGGGTAGTATTCAGTTGCCAGATTCTTTATTTCGTCTTCGGTGTAATTCAGTTCATAATCGAGTATGATCTTGGCTGGATCAGTTAAAACAACTGCTGTTTCAATATTTTTCTCTTTAAGAACTTCGAGAAGTCTTTTTCCATATATAACTCCACTTGCTCCTGTAATTGCTACTACTATCATTTTTCTCCACTCTTATGATAAGTTAATAAAAATTTAATGGAATATAATATCTATTCTAGGTCATCGATGAGTTTGTCAAATTGAACATCGTTTACAAGATTCGAGTACTCCTCCGGAAGATAAACACAAAGATCAGCATGGTTAAATCTAGCATCTCTGAGTGTACTCACAATGGTTGAAATCTTAGAAAGGTTGACCAGGTCCCCATTGGATGAAACCAAGGTCTTCATCTCATCGAAGGAGGGGTAGTCTGGAACATCCACAATAACATAATCTTCAGGCACTCCAAGTTCCTCTGCAATTTGTTTTTCGTACTGCTGTATTTTTTCTGGTTCAATTTTGAAAATAGCACTTGGATTTGCTAATTCATCAAGTTTAAGTGAATAAACTGTTTTAAAAAGTTTTCTATTGTCTAATCTATGGATAATATCCCCAATTAATCCATCCTGATATCTTGCTATGCTAATAATATCTGCATCGTCGTACTTGTAAATATTTTCAGGATCTATATGTCCTTTTTTAAAGAGCTGTTTTAGACATCGTCTAAACATGGAATTGATTATTCTGGTGGTGTGATGCTGGTACACACTAGGGTACATGAAGTACCTGGCAAGCAACATACTTTCTGCTGCTTGAACACCTTTGGATTTTAGAATCAGGTTGTCTTCGAGTTTCATGTTGTGAATTAATCTCTCAACATCTATCACACCATAAGCAACGCCAGTGTAGTACGAGTCCCTCAGTAAATAGTCCATTCTGTCCACATCCAAGTCTCCTGATATGACTTGGCCTAGAGAACCTTCTCCCTTTATTAGACTTATTATCTCTTCTGGATCATATTTTTCAGACAATATTGCTGAAAGTTCAGATTCTCTAATCAATTTGGAAGTTAATTCTTCGTGTGATTGTTTCAAAACAGCTTCAGATACATGGGAAAATGGTCCATGTCCTGCATCATGAAGAAGGGCACAAACACGAAGGATTTGACGCTGTTCATTAGGAAGTTTTAATCCATAGGACAGTCTTGAAGCCAGGTACATGGTTCCGATGGAGTGTTCAAATCTGGTGTGATTAGCTCCGGGATAAACCAGGTATGTGAAGCCCAACTGTTTAATACGTCTCAACCTTTGAATCTGGGGAGTGTCTATTAACTTCACCTCAAATTCATTTACCTGAAGGTTTCCATGCAGACTGTCCCTTATAAATTTCACTTAACCACCTGACATTATTATGTTAGTACCATCCTCTGTATGTTCTTCCTTTTTAAAGTCAAGTTCGTACTTCACCCTTTCAATAATTTCATGCATGGCTTTTCTAGTTTCATCGCGATGTGATCCAGATACAGCAGTTAAAAATAAAGGATCTCCTGGCTTAAAATTTCCAATGTAATGAACTACGGCTATTTCCAACACTCCATATTTCTGCTTTACATCTGAAACTATTTCTTTTAGCTCTTTTTCTGTTTCCAACTGGTTTGGAGTGGTAAGGTCCATTTGCATGGTTTTTTTTCCAGTTTCTTCTCCTCGAACAATGCCCTCAAATGAAAAAATAGCCCCGCATTTACTTATTTCAGGGTTCTTTTTGAGTTCTTCTAATAAATTGCAGATAGATATTTCTTCTACACCCTTTTCAATAATTCTAACAGTCATTTTTAAACACCACTGTCTTTCCTTGGATAATAACATCGCCTATTTTTACAATTTTATTCTAAATTAAATTTCGTTTAA
>WASR01000249.1:4259-10718 GCA_009712615.1 Methanobacterium sp.
TTCCTTTCTTGAAAGTTGTTTTAATCGGTTGATTCCATCAATTTCGTAAATTACATCTTTCACAGAGCTTGGAATTAAAGATTCCCAGTCTTCATCATTCAACATTCTTTTTCTAACTTCAGTCCCAGAATATGTTTTTCTATTGTAAAGGGGAGGAACAGTCACTTCAAACCCACCCTCCCTAAACAATCGCTGAACAAGGAAATTTCCTGAGTAGACATGTTGAAATGGTGGTGTCAGCATCTTAACATGGGCAACCCATATTGAGTTACATGCAACATCCTGAATTGGTATGATGTAGTACTTTGAGGCAGGGATATTATTCTCTGTGAGTGCCTTTGTAAGCATCATCACACGTTCTCCTGCTGTGAAAGGGTCTTTGACTGTGTGGCTTAACTGAGCACTACCTATACCAATTATCAACTCATCAACTTCGCCAAGAATTCTTTTAATAACTTCAAGATGGCCATCATGAACTGGTTGCATCCTCCCAACAAGTAACCCTCGCATTATTTTCACCATGAGAATCATTTATCATAAATATATGAAAATGGGTCCAAAAAACAAAATATTGACCCGTAATTAATTAACACTATTTATATCTGAACATCTAATTAAATATCTATTTGTATTCTGCCTAAATTATTAGGATTTCTCCCATATAATTTGCTTAACTAAACCCGGTGTTCAATAATACTGTTCAGTTTAAAATTAATTAATAAATGGCATCTAAAGTGAGGATATCATAAAAAGACAATAGAAATTTTTGTATTATTACCATTCTCGACTTTTTATAGTAAATGAACAGTGATCATCGCCCAATGCATAACACTTGGTTTCGTTTACAATTTGTTCTTCTTTGAAGTGTGCCGTAAATACTGCCTTCAATATTCCTGAATCAAAGGCACAAGCTGCCTTTCCAAGGGGAGGTAGATTTTGGCATTCAAAACAATCAGAAACATTTATTGTTAAAGGTTCAAGTTTAATAACTTCTACAGTTCCTAGACTGTGGCTTTGCCAGAATTTAGCAATATTTTTGGCCAGAACTTGTATATCCGGATCTTTAACCCTATGGTACAGAGTTTCACCCACTTGAACTCCTGCTTCATACAGAATAGGATCGATATCTATCCCCTGTCTTATTAGGGATACTCTTATCGTATGGAAGATGAGCCTGAAAAATTCGAAGGGATCACCATCACTCTCTATGTAGCTGTTAACATATTTATCAAAATTTTCCGAAATAACTTTTTTCCCTGAAAGATGTCCTAGATATTCTGATTTAATGAAAAATATCTTTTTTCGGGCGTCGTTTTCATCTATTTTCGATCCTATTATTCCTTCATCGACCATTCTTCTTAGATGAACTGATACTGTTGACTTTGCTTTGCCTGATAGATCAACAAGCTGATCAAAGCTTAATTCACCGTTTCTCAATACAGATAATATTTTTACCCTGACTGGGCTGTTAATTGCATATATTCCCTCAGATGTGGAAAATAATTCTATCTGCATGTCTTTTAGGGGTTCCTTTTGAACCATTGGATCACTTCTTTTAATAGTCAGTAGTTTTATTCGTTACTGATAGTATGGAAACCGTAACTTATAAATATCTTGTTCGTTTATATTAGAACATTCGTCTGTAAACGAACATATACATTCGTATACAATCGAACATGATAAATGTTTTGGAAGACATAATAAATACTAACATCAGACTAGGGAGGAGAAAGTTATGCCAGAAAAATTGGATATGTTTTGTTATCAATGCAGTCAAACAGCATTTGAAACTGGATGTACGGTGAAGGGTGTTTGTGGAAAGGAAGCAACGGTGGCCAGATTACAGGACAACCTTTTATTTTCGATGAAAGGAATATCAGCCTACCTTTATCATTCAAGAGAATTAGGATACACAGATCCTGAAGTGGATGAATTCCTTGAAAAGGGTTTCTACTCAACACTCACAAACGTGAACTTCGATCCAGCAGAATTTGTTGAACTGGCCAAAGAGTCAGGCATGATGAATATTAAGGCCATGCAGCTTTTAAAAAAGGCCCACATAGAAACATATGGGGAACCAACACCTACTGAAGTTAAGGTAGGATCAGTCAAGGGTAAAGGAATAATAGCCACTGGCCACAGCTTAAAGGCACTGGAAGAATTACTGAAACAAACAGAAGGAACAGGTATAAACGTATACACTCATTCAGAACTGTTACCTGCACATGGATATCCTGAACTTAGAAAGTACGAACACCTGAAGGGACAAATAGGCGGACCATGGTTTGACCAGAAGAAGACATTTTCTGACTACTCCGCAGCAATAGTAGGAACATCAAACTGTGTACTGTTACCAAAAGATGAATATAAAGGAAGAATGTTTACAGTTGGAGTAGCACAGCTACCTGGAGTGACCCACATAGAAGACTACGATTTCACACCAGCCATAGAAATGGCAAAATCCCTCCCTGATCTGGAAGACGAACCTAGGGAAACAGTATTAACAACTGGATTTGGCGCCTCAACCATATTATCACTGGCTGGCAAGATCAAGGAACTTGTTGAAGCTGGAAAAATCAAACATTTCTTTGTAGTCGGTGGATGTGACTCACCTAAACCTCAGGCAAAGTACTACACAGAATTTGTCAAAAACCTGCCTGAAGATGTCATAGTACTGACACTTGCATGTGGAAAGTACAGATTCAATGACATGGATTTAGGGGACATAGAAGGAGTTCCAAGATTAATTGACTTGGGTCAATGTAACGACGCTATAGTGGGCATAGATGTTGTTGTAGCACTTTCAGATCTCTTTGAAATGGAGATAAACGATCTGCCACTCACATTCGTTCTAAGCTGGATGGAACAAAAAGCAGCAGCCATACTCTGGAGTCTTCTTGCCCTGGATATCAAAAATATGTATCTTGGACCAATAATACCAGGATGGGTCAACGACGAAATCTTAAAAGTACTGGTGGATAATTACGGTTTAACACCTATTGGAGATCCAAAGGAAGACATAAAGAAAATGTTAGGTTAAATATCAATTTTTAACCTATTTTTTCAATTTTTTTATTATTAAATTAAAGTACACTTTTTCTGAATTTACATAAATTAAATACTAATTTTTAAAAACCAGTATGGTTTAGGAATATATTTTCCTAAATATTTTTCAAGCAATTTTTCCTGTTTTTTCTTCCAAGCTATTTGAAATCAATTATAGATAACTTATTATTAATGCTAATACAAACTGGAATTCTGTATACTTATAAGAAAAACTTATAATGATAATTTCAAGTTTAATTGATTAATACAACGGTGATAATCAATGATTAGTATTAAAAATGTTTCCAAGACTTTCAAAATGGATGATGGTGCAGAGATCAAGGCTTTAGATGATATCAGTATTGATGTAAATGATGGTGAAATACTCGGCATAATTGGTGTCAGTGGATCCGGCAAAAGTACGCTTCTTAGAATATTGAGGGGTGTTGAAAAATTCGATGCTGGTGAAATAGATCTCGATGATGTTCATGTAAAGTTTGACTCAAATCCATACTACTTCACTAAACTGAAACAGGAAACAGCCATACACCTCCAAAGATCCTTTGGACTGTGGGCAGAAACTGCACTTCAAAATGTTGTAAGAAAACTCAACGGAGCTAAATATGGTGATGAAGGACTAACAGATTTTAATTATGCCTACGACGAATTTGGAGATGAGGCCAGAGAAATCCTTAAAGTTGTTGGATTGGAACACAAAATTGATCACTTCGCACCTGTGCTGAGTGGTGGGGAAAAACAGAGACTGATCATGGCAAGACAACTGGCAAAAAAACCAAAAGTACTTCTTTTAGATGAACCTGCTACAATGTCGTGTCCTAAAACCAAACAGGACATATTAAATGCAATTAAAAATATTAACAAGGAACTTGGAGTCACAGTTGTGATAGTGTCCCACCTTCCAGAAGTTCATCTTTACCTGTCTGACAGGCTTGTCATGTTAGAAAAGGGTAAATTAGTAAAGGAGGGAACCCCTGAAGAAATCATTCCAGAATTCATATCAGAAATGGTTGAACCAGAACCCTCAAGAGATCCTGAAGACCTGGGTGAAAAGGTAATAAAGGTTGAAAATATTGATAAAAGGTTTGTGCTTCTTAAAGGTGGAAATGTCCTTGAGATAGAGGATGTTAACTTTGAAGTTAATGCTGGGGAAATAATTTCACTCATAGGAGAAAGTGGAGCCGGTAAAACAGTCCTGCTTCGAATGATGGGAGGACTGGAAATTCCAGATTCTGGTACTGTGTACTTCAAGCTCGATAACAACTGGGTGAACATGAACGATCCTGGACTCGATAGGATGCAAGTCAGACGTAAATTAGGTTTCATGCACCAGGAATTTGCACTCACACACCACGCTACAATCAAGGATCAGATTGCAGCAAGACTTGGAGTTAAGGGAGAAAATGTTGTAATGCATGCCAAAAATGTTGCAAAAGAGTTAGAAATAAGTGATCAGGTGCTGGACCTTCTTTACCAGTTAACAGACATTCCAGAAACTGAGGCCAAGGCAAAACTGGACAAAATAGGATTGAACTCTGATATTTTAGATCTGCTCTTTCCAAGCTTCCCAGATACTGAAGTTAAGAAATATGCTGAGCCTGTTTTTAAAGCCCTTGATCTACCTCTTGAAATACTTGAAAGGAAATCCTATGAATTATCAGGGGGTCAAAAGGTCAGAGCAACACTTGCATTAATTCTTACTTCACAACCCGATGTTTTAATACTGGATGAACCATTCGGTGACTTGGATCCTATAACTCTAAGAATTGTATCAAATTCATTAAAACGAATTAACAAAGAATTTAATACCACCATACTAATGGTTAGCCATCATGTTGACTTCATAGAAGAAGTATCAACCAGGGCAATACTGATGGATAATGGTGAACTTGTAATGGATGGCAACCCTCACAAACTTGCTGATGAATTTGTTAAAAGATGTAAAGCAGATTATTTAGTTGGATTTGATGATCTTAAAAAACAGCTTGCAGGCGAGTGAAAATGGACTTCATTGAAACAGAAACTGAAAAGGCCTACAGATTAATTGCTCCAAGACCAACCATAATCATTACGACCCAGTACAAAGGCAGGATAAATGCAGCACCATTCTCATTTACCATGCCTGTTTCAGTGGAACCTCCTTTAGTGGCGTTTGCATCAGCACCAACACATCACACTTTTAAAAACATCGAAAAAACTGGAGAATTTGTCATTAACATACCAAATGAGGACATTTTAAAAGAGCTTTGGATAACCGGAGAAAAATTACCAGAAGAAGTAAATGAACTTGAAAAGGCCAATTTAACAGGAATAAGCTCCTCAATTGTTTCACCCCCTAAAATAGGTGAATGTATTGCTCATATGGAATGTAAAGTCCATTCAATAACTGATGTGGGTGATCATAAACTGGTTATTGGAAGGGTGGTGAAAGCAGATGTGGACAAAACTGCTTTAAAGGATGGTTTACTCGATGTGGAAAATGTTAAACCTGTGCTTCACTTGGGTGGTGTAAATTTCGTGGTTGGAGATCATCTAAGACAAGTCTAATTAGATTAAAATCAGAGAAAAAACAAAGTATAAACCAGTTCATAAGTAATAAAAATTTTCATGATGATATTGACAGGAGGGATTGTATTTGTTTGAAAGAATTATGTTTCCAACGGATGGTTCAGAATATGCCGCCAGATCAGAGGATATTGTAATGGAAATGGCTAAAAAATTCGGTTCAACTGTTGTTGCAGTGAACATCATTGATGATAAATTGATATACCCGTTTGAAGTCCTTGAGGATGAAGGTAAAGCCATACTTAGCCATGTGAGTGAAAGGGGACAAAAGGAAGATGTTAATGTTGAAGAAGTGTTGATAGTTGGGAGTCCAACCCACGACATGGAAAAAATTGTAAAAAAAACAGAAGCAGACATAGTTGTAATTGCAACCCATGGTAAAACCGGACTTGAAAAACTCATACTGGGAAGTGTGGCTGAGAGTGCTTTAAAAACAGTTAAAGTACCTGTTTTACTCGTTAAAAAAGATTAATCAGATTTTACATACAACAATACCCAAATTACCTTTAATTAGGGGCTTTAAACAAAACTGGTAAAAAATAGAAGGGGACGTTAGATTGGAAATAATAACCATGGTGAAGGGAAAAATAGCAGATGAAGATATAAACGCTTTTGAAGAAGCATATGATGCAATTAAAAAAGAACCAACTCCTGAGGGATTAATAGCATCTTACCTACTGAAAGACATGATCGATCCAAATATCTATAAGGTAGAAACAGTATGGGCCAACCCAGAAACCCTAAAAAAGATCATGGAAGAGGGATCAGCATCTGCCGATATCAAATTGTTTGAACAATTCGATACAGATCCAACGGTCGAAATATACGAAG
>WASR01000170.1 GCA_009712615.1 Methanobacterium sp.
ATCATATCTAGAATCATATTAAATATGTTTAATTGAATTTTTTATACAATTACAAACATAACCATATATGTAATGGTGCATATACTGTTAAAAGTAGTTCTTTAACTTAATATTAAGAGTTAATCAACTGAATCATTGTCATATCATTACGACTGGTGCCTACGGTCCTCTTAAGAGAAAAGGTTGAACCAACGATGACTAGGAGAAACCCAGCACTGGACAGACTGCCTGCTTCGAGGGTTGCTAGGGGAGGAAAGATGGAGAGCTACCAATGAACCGATGAGTTAGTATGCAGGCAATATATTTAATTTAATATTTCCTCTTTTCACGAAATAACATTCATGTAATTAATCATTCTAAAAATCAATTTTATAATTTACACATCATCTTTTAATATCCTGAACTAAATTGACTAAGTTAGTTTTTAAATTAAAAAAATATACTTTAAAACCTTTAATTTTATGAAAATTCATTAAATAATTTTATATGTTATTAATTTTAAACTTAAACCAGATACTATGAAAAGAATAACTGAAAAACGCTGGTTTGGACCGAAACACGTAGGAAAAGGGCCTGCTCCAAGATCTTGGGAAGGTTGGGTTGTAACAATAGTATGGATGGCGTCACTGTTGGGCACACTGTACTATTTACATACAATTAATTCACTGAACATTGTGAACATAGTGATAGTAATCGTTGTGGCAGCTGTTAATCTATTATAAATTGCAGCCTTGACCTAGGGATCAGATAAAGAAGAATAATAACTTTTTAAATTTAGCAACAAACACCGATAAAAAAATAAAAATAAGAGGATTAATCTTACTCTAAAATTTACCCTTACGTTTTTTTTGTATTAAAGTTGGAACATACATTATTGCAAAGCCTATTACAATAGATAATGCAATGTCTAAATTACTTAACAGTCCAGATACCCAGAAATTGGAGTATATGTAAACAGATACAGGGACGTAGATTGCACCTGCTGTCACAACACCTGGAGAATATATTCCTGTGCGTAGTGTGTAGTAGGCATGAATTAAAAAGTTGGAAAATATCCATGCAGCTGCAGATAGTCCTAAAATGAGTGTCCATTCATTGGGATATAAAATTGCAAGGGATGTAGCCACAATAACGTAGGCCATGAATATAATATTTCCAATGATGAACTGTCCAAATGTTTCAGGTGCTCCAAAATATTTCATTGCCCATGGTACGAATCTTGGAGATTCTTCCAATATATGTACAAAATAGGCCACTGGTATCAACCATAAAATGGTCAAATTCATAAAAATCCTCCATATAGTTCAGTTAACAATGTTAGTAAGTCAATATTAACATTTTCCCCATAGTATATTTATTAATTTCTATATTGATCATTAATATTCGTTAACAGATAGTTTCAAAAACAAGAATGATTCTTCCAAATAACCTAAAAAATAATAATAAAAACTCCTTCTTCAGGAGTCTTATTTCGATATCTATTCATTAAACAACATCAAACCTATCAAGGTTCATGACTTTGTCCCAAGCAAGAATGAAATCTATTATGAACTTTTCAGATGATTCTGCAGAAGCATAGACTTCAGCCAATGCCCTGAGCTGGGAGTTTGAACCAAATATGAGATCAACACGTGTTCCTGTCCACAGTGTTTCTCCTGTGATCCTATCTTTACCCTCAAACACATTTTCATCAGGGGTTACGTCCCATTTCGTTTTCATATCCAGTAAGTTTACAAAGAAATCATTGCTCAGTGTTTCTGGATTTTTTGTGAAAACTCCATGTTTTGAATCATTGAAATTTGCACCAAGAACGCGTAAACCACCCACCAGGACAGTCATTTCGGGAACAGTTAAAGTGAGTAATTGTGCTTTATTCACAAGAGCCTCTTCAGGATTTAAATAGGCTTCAGATTTTTGATAGTTGCGGAATCCATCTGCATCGGGTTCAAGTACTGCAAATGAATTAATATCGGTCTGGTTTTGTGTTGCATCCATACGGCCTGGAATAAATGGCACAGTCACATCGTAACCTGCATTTTGAACAGATTTTTCAATAGCTGCACAACCCGCTAAAACTATCAGATCTGCCATTGAAACCTTTTTATCGGTGGTTTGTTTTTCATTAAATTCTTTCTGGATTTTTTCAAGTTCATTTAGAACCTTATTTAACTGTTCAGGCTGGTTCACTTCCCAATCTTTTTGGGGAGCTAGACGTATTCTGGCACCGTTTGCACCTCCACGCATGTCTGAACCTCTGAATGTGGAAGCTGAGGCCCAAGCAGTTGAAACAAGTTCGGATATTGATAAGTCCGAAGACAGTACATTGGCTTTAAGATTTGCTGTGTCGGTATCATCGATCAAAGCATGATCCCTCGTGGGAATTGGGTCTTGCCATATGAGATCCTCGTCAGGCACTTCAGGGCCAAGATAGCGGGTTTTAGGACCCATATCACGATGTGTAAGTTTAAACCATGCACGAGCAAAGGCATCTGAAAGCTCATCAGGGTTCTCGTAGAAGCGCCTTGATATCTTTTCATACTCTGGATCAAATCTTAATGAGAGATCTGTTGTTAACATACCTGGTGTACGACGCTTGGAATCATCATGTGGATCCGGCACACTACCTTCACCTTCACCATCCTTTGGTTTCCATTGATAAGCTCCAGCAGGGCTTTTAGTCAGTTCCCATTCATATTCAAACAATATTCTTAGGAAGTTGTTGTCCCATTTAGTAGGGGTGTTTGTCCAGATAACTTCTGGTCCGCCAGTAGTTGTGTCATTACCTTTACCCGTACCGTAACTATTTTTCCATCCCAATCCTTGTTCTTCAATACCCGCTGCTTCGGGTTCTGGACCAACCAATGCAGGGTCACCAGCACCATGGGTCTTACCAAATGCATGTCCTCCTGCTATGAGTGCAACAGTTTCTTCGTCGTTCATAGCCATACGGGCAAAACTTTCTCTAATGTCATGAGCAGCCGCTACAGGGTCGGGCTTACCATTTGGGCCTTCAGGATTCACATAAATCAAACCCATCTGAACAGCTGCCAAGGGATTTTCAAGATCCCTGTCACCAGTGTAACGATTGTCTCCCAACCATTCAGTCTCAGAACCCCAGTATATGTCCTTTTCTGGTTCCCATATATCTTCACGACCTCCGCCAAAACCGAATGTTTTGAAACCCATTGATTCAAGTGCAATATTCCCAGCTAGCACCATAAGATCTGCCCATGAAATTTTCCTACCATATTTCTGTTTGATGGGCCATAGTAACCTTCGTGCCTTATCAAGATTCGCATTATCTGGCCAGCTATTCAATGGTGGGAAGCGTTGGCTTCCTGAACCGGCACCGCCCCTGCCATCTCCTATACGGTACGTGCCTGCACTGTGCCAGGCCATTCTTATTAACAATGGGCCATAGTGACCAAAGTCAGCAGGCCACCAGTCTTGTGAATTTGTCATGAGTTCAACAAGATCTTCCTTTAGAGATGCATAATCAATGCTCTCAAATTCTTTAGCATAATTAAAATCAGGATCCATTGGATCTGATTTTGATGAATTTTGGCGCAAAATATCCAGGTTTAACTGGTTCGGCCACCAATCAAGATTTGTAGTTCCCTGTACAGCTGATTTTTTGCTATTTTTATTCATATTTTCACTCTCAGGTAGATTAGTTATTCAGAACGTATTTATTTCAATGGCATGAATTTTTTTCAAATAAATTAGCAATCAATAACATTTCACATACAATTGGAATGTATTTAATGCTATTTTACATATTTGTTGTCCAGATAACTTAAATTTTTTTAAAAAAAAGAGATAGAGATGTGATTTATTAATTCAACAAATGAAGAGTATTATTCCATCATTTGTGGAACAATGGATGGGTTATAACTAAGTTTAGGATTATATTATATTACGATGAGTTAATGCCGTTGAAATTTGATAATCCGTACCTAAATAGGATCACGCCACGTGTGTATGGTTGCACTGCTTTAATTTCGGATTGTAATGTAGTTGCATTTTTTACAGTTGCATTTTTGTCTGATTGATATGTTTCAAGGCCTGCAACAATTTTTCCAGGAAAAATTATGTTGTAAATGTTGTAAATTTGGTTGTAGTCCTTAACCTTATTTGTTAGGCTGTTTATTCCAGCATTGTATTCACCAACATAGAGTTGAGGAACAATATAATCACATAATGGTGCGAGTAAGTAATAGTATTGGTTTCCGTCCCATCCATCAGGTTTAACTGTTATTGAAAAAGTTTCTCCTAGGCTCGCCAGTCTCATTTCAAGTATTTGCAGGAGATATGAGGGCATATTATAGGTTTCCATATCTAACTGGACTCCAATATTCATTTTTGCAACTTCTGAAACATGTCCAAAACTGGGGTAAACCCATGCGTTGGTCCGTATTCCTGCAGCATCTGCCTTTTCTTTAGTTTCGGGCAGTACTGTTTGATAGGTTTTGTTTGTAACTAGAACATAAACGTCTGTAATTCCAGCATTTTTCAAGTCATTGAAATTGATATCAGATATTGGTGTAGCACTGGGGTTGATGTAGTATCCCACAATAAAATTTTCATTGGTTTGGTTTGAGCTGTTACTATGTGTTGTAAACGCATATCCAACGTACAAACTCAATGAAACTGTGAGTACAATAATTAACAGCGCAGTTTTACTTTCTATTTTAAAGACCCCCAACAGAGAAACTATTATTTTGTTACATGTGAATTTATAAACCTAATTTTTATAATTATTTTCATTGGTTCTTACTGGATGCAAATGTAAGTGCAATGGATCTTGCCTGGAACAATGTCAAGTAACCATATCCCAATGCCAAAAATATGAAACCCAGTATGTAGTATAATATAATCCCTCCCACTATACTGACTATGGTTCCTGAGACTGTTAGGATGAACATCAATATTATCCACCAAATAATGTATTTTCCCCAGCCAATTGCACCAATTGTTTCATTTATCTCTCGATATCTGAGTGCAGCACCTAAATCATAGTTGTAGTAGACCATGTTTGCAATTCCCATGAATGCAAATATACTAATGGCCATGGCTGATATGATGGCCAAGAAAAGGAACAATGATCCTAAAATCAATGCAAGAATAAAAAATATTAATGGTATAACTGAGTAAATGAGACAGACTACAAACAGTTTAATACCGTTAAGGAATAGGTTTCCCATATTATCAAATCCTGGCAGCAAATTTGAACCTTCAAAAGTTGATCTTATGGCTTTTAAAAAGTATCCTAATCCAATTAAATTTACAACTGGTATCAACAAGATCACTCCTAGAATGATGAGTTTCACCCAATTTTTAAGTGGATACTTGAGGGAATCCATTATGTTTCTATGAATATACATTTTCACACCTAATGTTAATTAAGCATTGATTATAAAGTTTCTTGATCTTGTTGTGTAAAAGTTTTCAAATGTAGGTTCTGGGGGTTTTTTTTGATGTCCCTTGTATTATATATTTCATGTACTTTTTTGGATCAACTATTTATATTCGGGTCGATAAATTCTACATTGTATATAGACCAGTCATTATAATGGGATGAGGAAGTATGGGCGATGAGTTAGGTACAAGGGACAGAATAGTCAAAGCAGCTACAGTTCTTTTTCAGAATAAGGGATATCATGCAACTGGACTAAATGAGATATTAAGGAAAAGCAATGCTCCTAAGGGTTCTTTGTATTATTACTTTCCAGATGGTAAGGAACAACTTGCACTGGAAGCCATTAATCAAACAAAGATCTTCATAGAAAAAACAATAAGGGAAAGGTTAGAATTAATTGAGGATCCTGCAGAATCCATTAAAAATTCCATCGAAGAAATGGCAGATAATTTAAATGCGGGGGAAGATGAAAAATTATCCTTCAGAAGCACTAAAAAAGTATCTATAAATTTAATTGCAATGGAAACTGCAACATCCAACGAGATCTTAAGAAAAGCATGTGATTCAGCATTTAATACCTGGCAAAATGTTTATGCTCAAAAGTTGATTGATGGCGGTTTTGAGAGAGAACGGGCCAAAAATTTGTCTTTAATCATTCAAACCATGATAGAAGGTGCAATTATAATGTCTTTAACTAAAAAAAGTGATAAACCTCTAATAGAGATCGCTAATCAAATTCCAATCATAGTAACCAAATAAGTTAGCAATACTTTTTTAATGAAATATTATATAGACCGGTCTAATATTACGGATTTAATTTTCCAAAATTAAGGAGCATATCGATGTTATCAAATTCTAATGAAAAATCATTCATACAAACTCACACAAAAAAAATATTGTTCGTGTTATTAATGGGCGGATTCATGTGTATGTTAAACGAAACCGCTTTGTGCATAGCATATCCTCATATAATGGTACAGCACAACATTTCAGCAGGAACTGTCCAGTGGTTGACCACGATTTTCGTTTTAATATCTGGAATTGTATTTCTGATGAGTGCATATCTCATTCAAAGATTTACAACAAGGAAACTATTCTTATTATCCATGCTATTTTTAATACTGGGCACAATAATTGCCGGATTTTCTCCTAATTTCCAGATATTAATGATTTCACGTGTTATTCAAGCGATAGGAACAGGAATTTTGGTACCATTGATATTTAATTCAGTTTTAATACTAATACCTCATGAAAAAAGGGGTTTGGTAATGGGTTTGGTTTCATTTGTAGTGCTTTCAGCACCAATGTTCTCACCTGTACTAATGGGTTTTTTAATAGGATTTACAGACTGGCACTGGTTCTTTTTGATGGTTTTCATATTTTTCATAGCCACTACCATCATGGGAATGGTGTACTTGAGAAATATCACCGAAATCGTTGACACCAAACTCGATTTGTTATCTGTTTTACTAGCTGCAATTGGATTTACTGGTATAATAACTTGTTTTAGTAATATGGGAGAAAACGGTTGGAGTTTAAATGTAATTCTGCCTTTAATCATTGGAATAATTACTTTATTAGGTTTTATAATTCGCCAACTTAGGATGGAACATCCATTCCTAAATATTAGGGTCTTCAAACATTCTTTTTTCTCAATTGGAGTTTTGATTAACGTTGTAAATATCATGATAATATTTGCAATGGTGATAATCCTGCCAATATATCTACAAAATGTATTGGGAACGAGTTCGTTTGTAGCCAGCCTAGTTATGTTACCTGGAACTGCTTTAGGATCCTTTTTACCATTACTTTCTGGCCACATCTACGATAAAAGAGGTCCAAGAATTGTTATATGTACTGGGATAGCCATCATGTGCGTTTCGATGATACTGTTGTCACGTCTATCAGCAACAACCACTCTTCTAGCTGTTCTATCAATTATTTGCGTTTTGTATATTGGTTCTGCCCTGCTAATGTCTCCAAATCAGACACATACTCTTGGAAATTTAGAATCAAAAGAATACGCCTCGGGATCTGCAATTATGACTGCATTACAGCAAATTGGTGGTGCAGTAGGTTCTAGTTTGTTTGTTAGTTTCATGACATTTGGACAAATATCGTATCTAGGCAATATTATAAATCCCAATTCCATACAACAACTCGAAGCTTTACTGGCAGGTATAAACTTTTCATTCGCAATTGGAGCCGTATTTTTAGGCATTGCATTTATGTTTTCATTATTTTTGAAAAAAAAGACGGAAAATATGGTATAAACAACTAGTCATGAAAAATTAAAAAGTTTGGTTTGGGTAATGTTACCCTGATTAATCGTAGTAAAATCCCAAGAAGATTACTAACATGATTGCAACTAAACACAGAAATAGGTAAGGATATGATTCCATAATTGAATAAATTCCTCTATTTGCAGAGCTTTCCATGAATGGTCTGAAATTGAATTGAATGAAGGGACATAGGCCTATCAACAACCCATTCAATTTCAACCTTTTTCTTTCTTTAATCAGGGCTGCGTATTCTTTATCAAAATCTTTATGCGGAGTGCCGCTTAAGAAACCTGTTCCAATTTTATAAACCTGTGAAAGATGTAAAACATTTTTATATCTATTTCTGTATTTGTTGGCAGCCCTACGCCAACTTTCGCGTTTAGCTTCTTCACTGCAGTTTTTTCTAGAAGGTGAGCAGTATTTCTGATTGGGAGATTTCATCTCAAATGGATCACCACACCATAAACAGAATTTTATTCTAGTAACTTTGGGTTTCATTTGAACACACATCATATCAAATTTCTAAAAATAATCATTTAGCTTATTTCATATTTAACCATCATAATTTTATGTCAAAATATAAAAAAACATAATACATGATGTCCTTCTCGCGTGAAACCAATCATCTAATTCTCAAGGGTTCTATCTAGATAAAAAATGTGTTAGATACTACTTAAAAAAAAGGGGTTGTTAAAAATTAGTCTAATTTACCAATTTCTTGTTTTACAAAAATAAAAATAATTCCTACCATCATGCCAAGGCTGGATATATTTCCAACTAATCCTGCCAATACAGGATTTCGAATGTTTATTAGGATGAATAAGAAGATAACTATGGAAATTACTTCCACTCCCAGGATTAATCCCATCATCCCGAGTATTTTATCCAAGTTAGAAATCATCACACAGTTACCTCCAATCTATTTTTATTTAAGTTACATTTTGAATAATTCAGAACTGAAAGACTAGATATATTTAAAATGATACACAATTAAACATGTATATTCAGTTCTAAAGAGAAATTAAGCTTTTTTCTTTTCTATAACCACGTATCTAACTCCGTACATAATTGGTAGGGTTAAAACAGCGACTGAAATTATTATGATAGCTCCAATATCAACTGGCATTAGTTTCACCTCCGCAAAATATTCCATCTCAATCTTAACCATCATAATTTTACATCAAAATTTGGATCCAATTATTACATCGTCTTTCTAAGGAACACTCCTTGAATTTATACTGGTTAATTCAAAAACAAAAAATGTGAAAAAATGTTTATTCATGAAACAGATTAAAAATAGAAATAGTTAGTAATGAATAAGGACTCTTACTTCTTATATTCTAATGCTTGATTCAAAAATGGATGTATGTGGATAGAAGAACGAAAATTGCAAAGGAAACAACCAAAACCAAAGCTGCTAATCTAGCTTCGCCGTTTCGATGGGATTCAGGTATTATTTCCTCTGCAGTAACAGTCAATAATATGCCTGCAGTAAATGCCAGAACACTATATTTAACAATAATGGGTTCCCCACTGATTAGGAAGTAGCCTAATAATGCTCCACCAATAACAGGTAAACTTGCCATGAAATTTAAAATGATCCTAAGTTTTTTATTAAATTTTTTCTCTTTAAACGCAGCAATATTGGCAAATCCTTCAGGGATATCGGCCAAAACTACGCCTAATGCCAAAAATAGTCCAAGTTGAATATTTATCAAGGAGCCGGTGCCAATCATCAGGCCATCAGTGAATGAGTCAAGTGCAACTCCCATAAAAATTGCCCAAGCAGTTGTGGAATCTTCAGCATCAGATCGACCCTGTATGAAGTTTATGAGATTATCGATGATAATGAAGAAAATTCCTCCACAAATAAATGCAAGAACAATTATCGATGGAGAAGTGGTTTTAAGAGATTCAGGTAGTAATACAACACTAATGACGGCTAAAATAATCCCTGCAGCAGCATGTAACGATAAACTGTATGTATTTTTGCTAATTGTAAATATCTCTGCGACCACACCTCCCAGGAAGGTTCCCAACGCAGGGAGTAACGAAAGTATTAGAAGTAAATGTAGTTCGTTCATTTTAAACATCTTCCCATAATTTCCAATAAGTAAACAAAACGTGTTAAGATGGATAACTGTTAATTAATTCAGATTTTTGTAAGGCTATTTTTTTGGTAATTGTTTCTGATGTACAGTAACACAATTAAATGTAAAATAATTGCAAATCCAACTGTTAAACCAGTGATAATGTATGAAATCGTTAAGATAGAATAGAAGGTCATGAGGGCGTATATTCCAACAGGAATTCCCAAAACTAAACTCACAATGATACCCGGGTTGTATTGTCTGTTAACAATAGAGAAAATCACATGACTTAAACTGTTTATAACTCCAAAAAATGGTATCCATAAACCAATTAATGGATTAATACTGGATAAAATTGCGAATAGTGGCATCAATATCCATATGATTGGGATATTTATCCAGAATATGTTTTTGTCATTGAGGGGATAATCTTCATCTGAAACCTTGAAAACAGTCTTGTTAACATAATTTTTAAACCCATTTCTTGAGTGTTCCTCAAATTGATGAAGCAAATAAATGGGTATCTGAATCCAAATCAGAAATAGTAGGGTATCAGATGGTTTGATGAATAGGAATATCAGTAGAGTCAGAACTGCTGCCCCTCCTAAACTTAACTTAGACCAGTTTTTGTACAGCCAATCCATAATTATTACCTCGTATGGCAGAAATTAATCTCCACTTTATTTTTTTGGTATCCAACAAATTTATAGATGGCTGGAATTTTTATAGAAACATTAGTGTAAAGTAAATTCCTTTGATGTATGGGGGCTGTTTTAAAATGAAATTTGGGGGAATTTAATTTAATATACAATTTGATTTTCAACGGTTTTTAATAGTAAATGTCCATTGTTTCCATGATTTTTTATTATTATACATG
>WASR01000108.1:0-8646 GCA_009712615.1 Methanobacterium sp.
AATTATGTGTGGATTTTCAGAATATATGGTAGAACTCATCGTTTTCAGGGGTTTTCAAGGAATTGGTGGTGGAATTCTAATATCCCTCCCATTTGTAATGGTTGGAGAAATGTTCAGCCCTCTTGATCGTGCTAAATACATGGGTATATTGGGTTCTGTGTTCGGAATCGCTGATGTTTTAGGACCGATTCTCGGAGGACTCATCACAGATTCCCTTGGATGGAGGTTCGTATTTTTTATTAATGTTCCACTCGGAATTCTTGCTTTAATGCTGGTTTTTTATTCGATTCCAAGTATTAAATATGACCAAGTTAAAAAAGTGGTTGATTATCCAGGGATAATTCTGTTTACACTCACAATTAGTTCCATGTTCATGGGTTTAACATTTGCAGGACAATTAAACAGATATTCATCATTGTTGGTTGCCGGACTTTTATTTGCATCCATACTTAGCCTCGTAATTTTTGTCATGGTTGAAAGTAAAGCAACTGAACCAATCATTCCCCTTCATCTTTTCAAAAATTCAATATTCAATGTATCATCAATAGAAAGTTTTTTAGCGAGTGCCATAATGTTCTCGGGAATTATCTACATTCCTTTGTTTGCACAGGGAGTTTTAGGTATGAATGCTGTAACTTCAGGACTTATGATGATTCCAATGTTGTTGAGTCTTACTGTTAGTTCAGTTGTTACTGGACTAATTATTTCCAAAACAGGAAAATATAAATGTTTGGTCGTTGTGGAATTTCTAATAACCATTTTAGGAGTTGTTCTACTGGCATCCATGGATGAATACATCCCTTACAGTCTATTGATAATTTATTCAACCATACTGGGTATTGGTTCTGGAATGGCCTACAACATATTCAATGTAGCAGTTCAAAATGCATTTGCCATAGCTGAAATAGGAATTGTCACTGCTTCCATAAGATTTTTCAGAAATATTGGTACAATAGTTTTTGTTCCTGTGTTTGGATTTATCATGAATTACAGCTTAAAAGCTTCGACCACAGATCTTAGTACGGCCCAAGCTCTCATAGTACCTATACAGAATATTTTTTATCTAACCTTAATATTAGCATTTTTAGGTCTGATAATTGCCCTATTTCTTAAAGAAACTCCTTTAAATGGATCTGCTTCCAGTGAAGTTGACGATAATTTAAAGTACGACAAGGCCATTTAATGGAATATTTTTTAACTGTACATCATGAATTTAAAGTGGTTTTCATGTTTGAATATTAATAAAAAAAAAGTTTATTGGTTATGTTCATTTATCTTCAAGTTCTGCCTTGGATATGACCATGTATCCACTGTCAGTTTCCCATACATTTGAAGATTCCTGTATATTTATTCTTTTTTGAAATATTGGCCCATCAAGTACTAGGGTTTCTGCCTCCCCTCCCTCAAATGCCATATGCATACCATACTTCCCATGAAGGGCTACTATTTCTTTTAATAGTTCAGTATCTAGTTTGCGTCCAAGCCAATTTTCATCCAGCCCCTCTGCAGACACGCTTATTAGAATAACTTCAAATCCCAGCTTTATTATTGTTTCCATATAATCTTCGGGATCCCAGTGCCAAAGTGGTGCTTTAGATTCCAGTCCAATATCGTTGCAAAGACCGTCGATCCTAGATTTTTGGTACTGGGATGCCAGTGCTCCTGCAAAAACTGCTTCTATTCCCCTGGACTTGAGATCTAAAAGTACTTCCCTGAGATCGTCCAGTTCTTTCTCTTTTATTCCATGAGTTTTAGCCCTGAGTAAAGGAATGCCCATTGCTTCGGCTGAAAGTTCTGTTATGTGAATATTTGGAACATGGAACATGTAAGACTCTGGATTATCAGATATCATTGAAACTAAATATTCAACTTCGTAACCTTCTTCAATAGCCTTATAAACTGCCATTGTACTGTCTTTACCACCGGAATAAAGTACTGCTGCTTTCATAGTTATTTTACATCCTAAATTAAAAGTTTTATTAATAATTTTACCTTCTTCTATACTCCTTAATACGTTCCCTTAATTGGTCTAAAACACTGGATATGCTGTCTATGAACAATCCTGCTAAACCCACAAGAACACCTAAAAATCCACAGAACAAGATTATATCATTCTTGTTAGGTATAACATTTTTAACTGCCTGAACACTGTTTTCTGTGGTGCCGTTTACTGAGGTGATAATAATTTCACCTTTAGGTAATTGAGACATTACCTGGTCAAGTTTTGATGCCTCTACAACCATGGTCACATTAGCAACACTGTAGCTTATTGTTGATCCGCTAACTAACATCATCCAAGTTTCAAGGGTATCAACCACATCCATTGGATTGGTATCATTTTTAACCTCTAATACTATGGTTTTATTGTTGGGTATCTCTACAGAGGTTATATTTTCATTAACAGTTTTAATTCTATTTAAATAAGTTGTTTGCCAGTCCTGCGACATTTCAGGAGTAGTGATTGTTATTCCATTACTTTGTACACTTTTTACTCCATCAATTTTTTTGGTGTTTTGAAGAAATGTGGTGATGTTCACATTAGTGGAAACATTCAAGTTTATTATATCTGTACTGGAGCTGGTTGCATGAAACAGGGAATTAGCCATGGCTGGAACATCATCAATGACTGGTGATATAAAAAATGCTCCGCCCACTGCACCTACCGTAAATCCAACTAAAACAACGAATAATATGTTTTTTTTACCGATTAATGGTGTTAGTAGCGCAGTTGAAAAGATAAAAACTAACATTAATATGAATAATCCAAGCATTAGAATTACTGTTACTGGGTCCATGTTCTATCCTCTGATCTTGATCCTAATACATTATCCTTCTCATGTTGATAAACTTATTTAAAAAAAAGCTTCACACTGGCAGTATGTTTCCGTTAGAGGCATCAACATATACAGTTTTAGATGCTGTGCCATTGCTTAAAGGTACTATCCAGACTGAATGTTGAGTTCCGTTGAAATTTATGTTAGCCTGAGTAGGTGTTGAACTTGTAAAACCACCATTGGCATTTTGAGCTATCTGCTGTGCCTGTGCAGCAGTTATTGTAAAATTACCATTTAAAGATGAATTTGTTGTGTTGTTATTGTTTGAGGGACTGACAAAGGTTACAGGAGTCACTGTGCCTGTTGATGTTACTTGAGGCTGTGATGTGTTGTCGGCAGTGCCATTATATGGTGCGAAGTATGCGTAGAGAACAATGATTACTACTACAACCCCCAGGCCTATTAAAGCCTTTTTTTCCCAGCCTTCTTTCATGTCCATAATAAAAACTAGTATTTTGGGATATATAAATCTTACATCAACAGATCATGTTATCTGGATGGTACCATTCACATTCTTGACATGGTACAGATTGTTGTTGGTCAGGGTCGATGTTCCATTGAATTTCCTAGGTATCACACTGACACTCGAACTAACACCGGCATTGGTGACAGCCACAACGTATCCAGCTGATGTGTTGGTGATGGTTGCTGAAAATGAGAAGGGATTTCCAGATGATGATAACTCCTGATTCATGGTTCGAAGATCCAGGTCTATTGAATAACCGCTACCACTGACATAGGCCGTGTTTATGGTTTCGGCTATTTTTTCTCCCATGATCCTGGCACCACCATTATCAGCTGTTTGTGTTTTGTCCATAGTGCTGCCTACCAAACTTATGAGTCCACCTAAGATTATCAATACAATCAAGGAAATTAATATGAACTCTGCACTGAACTGTCCTTTGTCATCGTTAATCATGATTCACCTAATATGCGTAAGGGGCACCGTCTAATCCCAATAAACTTTTGTACGTTGATGTGAGGAAAAATGTGCTTCCCAATGGATCTGAAACTGGTGTGTTGACACCAGAATGTGTTGTGTTAATTGGAGTTCCATTTATACCTGCAAAATATTCATGGTCAAGGTACGATGGTGTGTAACCTGGAACATTCTCCCAAACTGGATTCCAAAGTATAAATGTGCTCATCCTTGCACTTGGTGGGCTTACACTGGTGTTATTAGTTCTGTTTTCAAGCCTGTCAAAGAATGAAAGTCCATGTGTATCTGGGAAGTAGTAAGGCATGAACCCAAATCCAGAGGTCTCATTACTACCAATTAATTCTTCATTAAGATAACTTAATTTGCCTGAAGACGCTTTATCAGCAAAGTGGTAACTGTTACTGGCATTTCCTCCAATTAAATTTGAGGACTGGGTGTAGTATGGGTAAGGGATTATGACAGAACTGTTACGTGCGTAGGTATTGATCCAAATGTATGGATCTTCAAGTTTCGCAATTGAAACATACACATTCATTGGAGGAGTGTTGAAACTGAATGATTGATTGTTGGATGTGGAACTTTGGGTGATTGTAACAGGAACAGATGTGAGTGTTATGTTGAATCCAAACGGATCACTCTGTGTTATGTTCATATCGCCACTATCAAATATTGCAACACTCGAAGTACCTGATGGATCGATGGCAAATCCATTAATTGTGATGTTCCTTCCTGTCTGTTGTTCAAGAGATCTGCAGGTGGTGGTAATGTTCTGGTTTAACATTGCCAACGTATTAGTTTCTATATAAGTTTGACTGTCAGATGGAGCTGTTTTTCCAAAGAAGGGGTTGTTATTTCCGTTGTAGTTATCAATAACTGTTCTAGTTGCTGTATATGCTGCATTTCTTCCAGCATCCGCAGTATCATCCCTAATGGCTTTAATTACATTTGTAGCAACTGTGGTGGTAACGTCTCCAGCTATCGCTATTGAAGATAAAGAGTTTAATTCATTTACTATACCACTGAATGAAACACCTATAATAATTACCGGTATGAAAAGCAACAACACAAGTGGTGTGAAAGCATATCCTTTATCATCCATATTATCTCTTTCCTATCTATTGTTCCCATAAATCAAGTCTTACAGGTATTGCGTTTGGAACATCTCCCGTCCATAATGTATTGTTTCTAATTAAACTCGGATCATACGAATATCCAGCCTCTTCTAATGTTTGTTTAAGACTGGAAATAGCATTCAATGCAGCCTGGTTTGATGTGGATGCATAACCCACAGCCCACACATTTTCCAGGAACTTAGGATAAATTACACTGACCCTTGTACCAGAAAATATCTCAGGATCTGCACTGTACCCATAGTTCGGTGGCGAGCTTGCTCCATCCCCAGATTCATATGCCAAAGCAGGAGTAATTGTTACTGAAATAGTGTAGTTACCAGGTTTTGGAGCTACTGTACCGTTCGGAAGAACCTGCGAAAGAACTCTTGTAGAGTCCAGACTAGCCATATCTAAGACGTAAGGTACCTGTCCATTGTAAATGGTTGCAGATCCTCCAGTTGAATTTTTCACAGTCACAGATATTGATCTTGTATCGAGTCCCGAACCAACGAATAGTAGAGCACTCTGTGCATCAGCATCTATTTTAAATGACTGTACCTGAGATTCTGTTGTACTGGTTGTTTTACTTGAAGTGGAATTCTGCGCACTTACAAATGGAAAAGTATCCCACCTAATAGGGAATTTACTGTATGTAACCCTTGAATAACAGCTTTCAAGACCAACAAGATCGTAATCTGAACTGGATACATCGTCCCATGTTATTATCCTGACACTGTTATTTCCGCTTGTTAAATACGGTAAGATATTTATTATACCCGGTACGTTACCGTATCCTCCATCTGTTCTGTTGGTATTGGTCCATGAACTGAAAACAGTTGTCCAAATTCCAGTGGTGTTTTTCACCTGTACAACAACACCATCTTCCCCACCGTATGCATTTACAACTGTATATGCATCAAAAAGTTTATTTCCCGGAGGTATGTAGATATTTTGTTGAGTTGCAACAGCGGAACCAGTTTGTGTACCACTTCCAGAAGTTGGAATACCTGTAAGAGCAAACGGAGTGTTTAAAGGATAGTTAGCTGAACCCCATGCTGTGCTGCAGCCTGGTAGTGCTGTTGTTACACCAGTATCTAGGTTGTAACCTATACATGCATCGGGCCTTCCTATTCCTGCAATATCGTTGAACGGAATTGTGTCGTTTGCAATACCCTTTGGAACACTTATGGTGTTGGTGTAATTTGCAATGATTGAGAACCATGGCATGTTGTTGTTGGTTGTTGCATTGTAGGTCAGGAGGAAATTATTTTGACCATTGTTTAAGGTAGTTGGATTGATGCTTTGTAGATAGTTAAATATCAAACCCTGGTTTGCACTAGTGTATAGCGGTATGAAACTTGAATTCAGGACGTAGTTATTGTAAATACCATTCAGAAGAAGGTTTGCTCCGAATGATTTGGTTTGACCACTACCAGCAGCTGACCCAATCAAAAATCTTGCATTGTTAACTGGACCTGGAATTGTGAAACTAATGTTTTTACTTCCTCCACTACTAGTTGCACCCCAGTATTTGTAGGTGTTTAGTCCACCACTCCACGGACTGAAGTTTTTCAGGTAGTTGTGGAAGTTCCAAACTGTTGTGACCTGTGTTCCAGTTATATCCTGAAACTGAACTTCATCCTGTTTATAATAAGCCCTTCCCATCCATCCTTCACTTGGTGCGGATATTACTTTACCCTAGGTAGCCACATCAATGGAAGTTAAAACGCCATTATTATCCCACACAGAACCATAGGGATCCATGGTCAGCTTATACCCCACTGTGGCAGGGATGATGTTGTTAAGTTCATTGGTTAACAGTGTCTGAGCACCTGTGGTGTTGTTATTAGCATATTGAACTGCAGCTTGCCTTAAAGTTCCATCCTGCTCCATAGTTTCCAGTGCACTGTCTGCAATGGCTTCTAGGTGTTGATGGTTTTGTCCCTGATAAATTGGAAGCAGGCCGTATGTTACAACAGAAGCTGTAAGTACTATAACAACGACCAAAGCAAGAACAGCATCCGTTGTAAATAAAAATCCTTTTTCGTCCATTTTATCACTCATTTTAACTTAACCATAAATAAAAGTTAAATGTACTTGGTTTTAATTTTACACTGTCAGATGTTATTTCTGATGCACCGGTATTTTTTGGAGTTTGAACTATATACAAATCTATCGAACTTGGAAAGCTTCCAGTACCATTAAATGTTACTGTGTTATTGAAGAACTGATTTGGAATAGTGGAGTTGGTAGTTAGGAAGTTCGAATTAATTTTTTGTGGAACTGACATATTAGCTGAGCCGAAGCTGAAAACGTTATTGTTAATACTAACTGTTGCTGCTGTAAATCCTTGATTGTTTGCCAAAAATATCCAGTAATCATACACATTGGTAGATGTGTAGCTGGTTTGGAATGGAAGTGCAGTATATGTTTTACCGCCCCCTGTAAACCTTATCTGTTGAATAAGTGAAGTTACCACCTTAAATTTAGATGATAATACAACACGTTGAACCTTAACCACATCTTTGGCATTCGGATAACTCGCATTACCCATGAGCTTAATTGTCACAGGCGTGTTAGTTTGATTTAGTGTGGTTATATTCATGAAGTAGTGATAGTTCGGGCCTATGATGGACTGTACCTGAGTATCGGTAATTGCCGCCAACTTCACGGGATCTATCGTTCCCTCTACCGGCGCCCCTTTGGTTGTATCGTACTGGGCTAAACCCACCACGGTGGCCACACCAGTCGTTTCCCAATTAACTGGATCACCACTTGTTGTGACTAATGTTGAAACCGCATCAGAAGCAGCTCTATCAGTAGCACCTCTAAACACCGTGTCCTCCATTTGGTAGATTATGTTGTCCATGTCTGCAGCAATAAAACCTAGAACCAAAGTTAGTGGGATTAGTGCCAGAAGTAGATCCATTGAAAGTGCAAATCCCCTAGAATCTTCTGATAAAATATCGAACATTTCCCTCCCCAACCTTAATAATATTTTATAATATTTTATATATCCTAAGGATAAATAAAACCTTATTGGTATTATCATGGAATGAAATAGTAATAACAAGGATTTGAAGGACTCTATGAAGACTAAATTCAAAAAAAATATTAAATAATATCATATACTGAAAATTAATCAGTATATCAAGCTAAACATAGATTTAAAACCTGAATTTAAAGTTAATAATAGCACATTGTGGATCGAAGAAAATTATGCAATTCTAATCCTTGCATGAAATTGTAATTTGAATAGTTAATCAAATCAGATTTTTATTAAACTTAACCATGTACATCAAATTTTAAATTGTTTCATTCTTGAATACTGCATATTTTTGTATGAGTTTGGAAGGGTCTAGATAGGTTCCAACTTCAATGCTCGGTTCTATCCTTCTCTTCTAAATAATATACTGCTGGAAGGCCCATAACCCCAGCTTTCTCCATTGCAAGAATCAAATCTTCGGTTTCTATAAATTTTTTTGCTGATTCCATATCTTCCCATTCTATTATTACAACCAATTGATCAGGAACATTTTTGTTACGTAAAATAGAGGCTCCTTTTGAGCCCATTTCCTTTCTCATGTCTTCATGTTCATCAAAAATAGATTTCCATTTATCAAAATCCTTAACACTTTTTATGATCATCATGTAGATCATTTTAGAAATCACCCCCAAAAATTCCATCCAACTACATATATTATGTTGTTCCATTGAAATATAATTTTCTCAAAAACCAATTATACGGCCTATTTAATAT
>WASR01000108.1:8656-10633 GCA_009712615.1 Methanobacterium sp.
ATATTTTTAGATAATAATATTCCATAATTATAAAAAAAAGTAGTACCGAATATCTTCGAGGATTGAGTTAGGAATTTATTACAGAAATAATCAAGGGTTTCAGATAAATTAATTAATATCTATGTTGAAAAGTATATTAATCATTAGAATTCCATCTCATTTATGATGACGATGTGGATTGGTTTAAGCATAGTTTAAATCTGCAAAAATTTAAATTATATACTGGAACAATAGTGTATTGATAATTAATGTAGAAGGATCAAAAAAATGGATCAACGAGGACAGATATCAATCGAATATATTCTTTTAGTGGCCATTGTATTGGTTATTGTAGTGGTATTTGGATTGGTAATCACTGATCAAAGTGAACAAAATAATGTAGCATCTGCTGTTCAGCTTGGAGCAACTAATGCCACAGCTAATCTTGTTTTTGGGAATAATTCTCAATCTCCTGTTAAAGTTACAAATGTTGCAATGACTGGTACAGGCCAAAACATAAGCGTGGTTGTTCACTTTTCAAGATCTGTTGCTGATCAACAACCAACCATACTTGCATCCATAATACAATCCCTTAAATCATCTGGTTACAACAACATAGTAAACACCACAAGCAGTGTGACCCTCACAACATCAACAACATCCTCTGGAACTAGACACATTTACTATATAACACTCAGTTAAAATTAAATCTAAATAAATAGGAGTTTAGATTCATGTCTGATAACACTAAAACCATACCGGGTTAATTTGAATTGAAATATAGAATGGAGTAAAAAAAATGGACAGTTTACTAAAAAAACTTTCAGATGCACCAGGAGTTTCTGGATTTGAAGAAGAGATTAGGAATATAATAATAGATGAACTGAAGGATCATGTTGATGAAGTGGAAGTTGATCAGATGGGTAATGTGATCACCACTCGTAAAGGAAAGCAGGATGGTAAAAAGATCATGCTAGCAGCCCACATGGACGAAATTGGACTCATGATTCGTTACATTGATAAAAATGGTTTCATCAAATTTTCCAAAATTGGAGGAATAAACGATCAAATGCTTCTAAATCAAGAAGTAACCATCCATACAGATAACGGAGAAGTAACAGGAGTTATTGGTTCAAAACCACCACACCGTATGAAAGAATCAGAGAGGAAAAAAATTCTCGATTATGAAAATATGTTCATTGACATAGGAGCTAAAAGTAAGGAAGAAGCTGAAACACGTGTTAAACTTGGAGACCCAATTACGATCAAGCAGGAGTTCACAGAACTCGGAAACTTTTACAAAGGAAAGGCTCTTGACAACAGAATAGGATGTGCAATCATGATAGAAGTCATGAAAAGAGCCGAAACCGATGCAACACTCTACGGTGTTGGAACAGTTCAAGAAGAAGTTGGACTCAAGGGTGCCAAGACATCAGCATTTAAATTAAACCCCGACATGGCCCTTGCATTAGATGTTACAATCGCAGGAGATCATCCTGGAATTAAGGAAGAAGATGCACCTGCTAAGATGGGTAAAGGACCAGCAGTAATATTGGTGGATGCCAGTGGAAGAGGACTTATTACCCATCCAATGGTTAAAGAACTCATAATTACAGCTGGAAATGAAGATGTAATACCTTACCAACTTGAGGTCAGTGAAGGTGGAACAACGGATGCAACAGCCATTCACCTCACACGTGAGGGTATACCTACAGGAGTTATTTCACCACCAACAAGATACATTCACACACCTGTTAGTGTTGTAGATATGGAAGACGTTGAAAATGCTGTAAATCTGATATTAGCAGTGTTAAAACGACTTTAATATCTTTTTTTGTTTTCATCAATTGAAAATATAATATACACAAATGAATTTGGGCCAGATGTAGTTTATCTGACTGTATAACATTCAATTTTATTTTTAATAACCAACAAATTGTTTCTAATCTAAACAATTTAATTCTCTTAATTATTTTTATAATTCAACCCATAAAAAAT
>WASR01000045.1:0-8199 GCA_009712615.1 Methanobacterium sp.
GATGTGAAAGCCAACCCGATAGTTACTGAACACAGCCATAAAGCTGGTACACCTACAATGGGCGGAATTGCCATTCTAATGGGAGTTTTGTTGGTTGCATGTGTGTACTACACAAATTCACAGCTTATTTTAACTGTTTTAATTATGATGGTGGCTGGTATTGTTGGTTTGATGGACGACTTGATTGGGCTTAAAACCAAGGAAATTCAAAAAGTTGTGATGAACAAAAGTTCTGAACCAGTTGAAATTGGAAGATTAACACTCAAAACCGGAGAAAATGCCAGGGTAACCACACCTAAAGCAAAAAAGGATCTTGAAGAGCTTCTTAAAACTGATAAAGTTGAAATCATTGGTGAAGCCCCAATAAAAAGTGAGATAAAAGAGAACGAAAAAATTGCATCCCAAATTTTGGTTTCAATCTTCTTGGTTGCTTCAGGAGCTGTTGGCGCCTCAGTTCTAGGTTTCAATATTGGATTGTTGATCATACCCGTGGTGATCTGCGGTATAGTTGGATCAATAAACTCAGTAAATTTGATAGATGGTATGGATGGACTCGCAGCAGGAATACTTGGAATAGCATCAATTGCTTCTGCACTTTTCGCATTTTCCAAGGGAAATCCAATGGGAGCCTTGCCGTTTGTAGCAATAGCTGGAGCATGTTTTGGTTTCCTGGTGTTCAACAAATATCCTGCATCAATATTTATGGGCGACACTGGATCCTTTGCCCTTGGTGCAGGATATATTACTGCAGCGTTTCTTGGGGATGTCATATACTTCGCAATCATTGCATTGGCAGTTCCAATAATATCAGTTATTATAAGCCTTCTTCACAGGGCACACATCATCAAACTGCCAGTTGAACCACTACACCACACACTGCATTACAAGGGGTTGTCTGAAAAGAAGATAGTGGCAGTTTACTGGGGAGCAACAATAGTAATATCTGCAGCTGCTCTCTTCATCTACAACGTGATCTAAATAAGAAAAACTATCTATAGTACATTTATGGGAATAACATGAAAGAATTAACAACTTCCTCTCTGGCCAATCAAATCAATGGAAAATTAACAGGACCAGATGTGACTATTCAGGGTATTTTCACCTTTTTAAATCATGCCAAACCTGGCGATGTGGTTATAAGACACTGGGTAGATGAAAAGGGCGTGGAAATAGCAAGAAATAGGGGTGTTTCCTGTGTTGTTACTCAAAACCCCAAAGGTAATGCAGTGAAACTAGCTGAAGAACTTGATTTTCCAATGATAATAACCCCAAAAATTGAACTTGCAAACGCATTTGCACTGAAATGGGCCATTAACAATTTTGCTCCCAGATCATTACGAATCGTTGTGACAGGCACCAATGGAAAGTCAACAACAACCCACATGATACAAAACATACTAAATCAAGCAGGTTACAACTGTTACACCAACACAGATTCCAAATCTGAATTTAACACCCTGATAGATCCTGTTGTTTCTGATCAGATCGCACGTTTCAAAGCAAAAACCAGGAACCCCATTGATGCAATGGTAGTAGAAGTTTCAGAAGTCCAGGGATGGATGGATAAACTCATGAAAAATCATGCTTATCTAATGACAGACGCGGTTCAACCCGATGTCCTGGTTCTAACCAACATAAGCATGGATCATATCGGTCTGGTTAACTCCATTGAAGAAACCTATACCGAGGTATACGGAGCTCTGGCTGCAGTAAAAAAATCATGTGAAAATAACTATGTTGTTTTAAATTATGATGATCCATTATTAAGAGAAATGGCTGGAAAAATTGGGACCTGTCCAAACATAATATCCCATGGTTCCCTCGACCGAGATTTTAAACCAGATCTAACTGTTAAATCCGATGGAATATACCTTGAAGAGGAATTGTTTTTAAAGATGGAAGATCTTCCATTTAAAAGCGAACACTTCCTACAAAATACAATGGCAGCCATAGGTGCAGGTTTGGCATTGAAAATCGATTACAACGCAATAAAAGATGGAGTGCTGTCTTACAGCCCATTAAACAGAAGATTTTCCATTCTCTACACAGAACCTCTGATAATTGATGATTTCGCCCACAACCCCGATGGAATCATAGCAACCATTAAAAGTGCCTCAAAAATGTCTGAAGGCACCCTGCATATTTTATTTGCAGTTAGAGGGTCTAGAGGAGAAGTTATAAACCGTTTAAATACAGAAGCACTCGCATCTACACTTACAGACCTTGATTACTCCATGGTTATAACAAGCAGTTCTGATGTTGTTGATCATTTAAACACGGTTCATACATCAGAAATTGAAGTTGTGAGGGATGTTATGGCAGAACATAATCTCAAACACACATTCAAAGAAGAACTGGAAGATGCCCTAAACTACACCTTAAACACAGCTAAAAAGGAAGATACCATTCTACTAATTGGAGCCCAGGGAATGGATCCTGCTAAGGACATTTTAAACCGGATCAGAGGACCAGAAGCTCAATTATAAATTTAATCCATATTTTTTTTTATAGTATAAAAACTCCAGTATGAATCACATCATCAAATATGTTATGATAGCATACCACTAGATGAGAAATTGATAAGTACTACTTGAAAATAATACTTAGTAGATTAAGATTTAAATCTTGATTAAAAGAAATAATAAGGATTACTGTGTTAAAAAGATTCTTGTGAGAAATTGTTATGAAGTGTTTAGTAATTGGTGCAGGAAATGCTGGAAGACCCGTGGCAAGGATATTGAATTATGTCGGGAACAGCATCCTGATGACAGACAGAAAAAAAATGAATGAATTCCCCCCAAAAGTGCAAGACACCCTAAAAGTAATGGGAAATGAAGGTGTAGAATTAGCATTAGATTTTGATGATTTTGAAAGTTTAGAATCTGAAGAAATTGAATATGCCTATGTGGCCCCAACTGTGCCCCTAGATGCACCTATATGGGAGTTTTTAGATAATAACAATATTGAGGTGATGAGCAATGAATATATTTCAGACATCATCAACGAACTCCTTGATATTGATACAGTTGGAATTACAGGAACACTTGGAAAAACAAGTACAACCCACATAGTGGCAGAAATTTTCAGAGCCGCAGGTTACAATGTTTGGTCATGCTCTTCAAGAATGGGAAACCTGTTGAGCGAAGTGATTGTTGATGGAATAGTTAATGGACTGCATAAAAGCAACGATGTTGCAGTGCTTGAACTGCCCCATGGAACATCCAGGTTGATGTCCAAGGTGGAGCTCAAGGTAGGAATCATCACCAACATTTTTCCAGATCATCTTGATGAGTTTGACTATTCTATGGAGAAGTATGTTGAACGTAAATTATTCATCACAAAATCCAGTGAAATTCTTGTTTCAGGTATTCAATGCAGGGAAAACATTGAATCATTTAGGGATGATGTCATTTACTACTGTCAGGAAAATGCACTGTGTAAAGTTCAGGGAAATTTGGAAGATGGTTTGCTCAATATAAACTATGACATTCCTGAATTGCTATTGAAAGGTAATTTTAACATTCCATTCAAGCTCAGAGGTTACTACTTCGATAATTCTCTTGGAGCTGCAGCCGCAGCACTCGCCTATGGAATCGATGAAAACTCCATAAAAAAGGGTTTATCCAATTTTAAAGGTATTGAAGGACATATGGAATACATAGGAAACTATAATGATAGGGAAGTTCATTTTGATGCTGCTTTTGTACCTGCAGGACTTGTAAATACTCTTGAAAGCTTTGATAGCCAGGATTTAATTGTTGTGGTGGATAACCCCGACAGCACCAATCCTCGTGACAAGGTCAAGGTTGGTGAAGTCATTGGAAAATATGCCAAGGTAATAATCTGCAGTGGCTACAATGAAACAACCAAAAAGTTTGATGTGACAGCAGCAAACGATGTTATAAAGGGGGCTCAACAATCATCTGCCAGTAAGTTGGCCACAGAAGATATGTTCATTGCAGGAGAGCTTGCAATTAAACATTCCTCTCCGGGTGATATCATAATCCATGTTGGGCCTGGAGCCATCACCAACTACGATGATCTAAAATTTAAGATGATGTCCGGCATTAAAGAAGGGTGTAAAAAATATGACTAACTCTGAAGACTTTCAAGACCCTGTTTACGGTGTGGTAGGAATCTGTGGAGTTGTTGGAAACCTTGTTTCCAGGATGTTGATGGATAAAAAATTTAGGGTCATGGGTACAGATATGAGCCCAGCCAGTGGATGCACATTTTTATACACACTTAAGGAGTATGATTTTCCCAAATTCCTAGAAAACCATCCAGAATCATTTTTTAATGATGCTGATATCATAGTACCGCCACCCAGCCTGAGTGAAAATGCTGAGTTATTCAATAGAATTTCAGAGCATGGTAATGATGTAATGACTGTGGATGATTGTTTAATCCAGTTTAAACCAGATAAACCAGTTCTATGTGTCACTGGAACCAACGGTAAAACAACTACAACTACTCTGCTTAAACATATATGTCGAAGCATGAACCTTGAACCAACGGAACATGGTTTTATCAAACTTCAGGGCAACATTGATTACATTCCCCCACTGCAGGCCAGGTTGAAAGGTGATGTTGCTGTTCTTGAAACAGGAACATTTGGAAACACCGGTGATCTGGAAATTATGATGAAACGCTGCGAACCAGAGTGCGGTGTTGTAACAAATATCAACCCGGACCATATGGACGAAACCCATGATTTTATGGACTACGCCAGTATAAAGGGAGAATTTGTTGATTACTTCAAAAATAAGAAACTCATTGTCAATTCAGATGATCCAACAGTGCTTGGTTTGATCAACAACCCAGATTCAGTCATAAAGTTTGGAGTAGATACAACTACTGAAGACATAGGTTACAAGGAATGCTGGTGTGGTAATGAGATTGAGATCAACGAAACAATAACAGGATCAGGCTACTACCAATGTGAATGTGGACTCAAACGTCCCGAACCAGATTACATTGCATTTGAAATAAAAGAATCTGAGGGAAGGTTCAAATTGAAAACACCAGATTCTATTTTTGAAGTGAAAATGAACCTCATTGGACTCCACAACGTTTACAATGTCACTGGTGCCATGGTGGCTGCAAGGGAATATTTCAACCTTCCCATGGACAAAATTATTCAGGCTGTTGAAACCTTTGAAGGGGTTTCTGGAAGAATTGAACATCTTTTCACCCATGAAGAAATGGAAGTTATCCTGGATTATGGGCACAATCCCGCAGGAATTGAAACTGTTTTAAAAGAGCTTAAAAAGGTTTATGAAACAATAACAGTAGTTTTAACAGTTTCTTCTGAATCTGGCGAACAGGGAGATATGGAAATATTTGATAAAGTTCTGAAATTTGGAGATTTCATAGTTCCAGCATCCCATGCCTCTAGATTAGTTGCAGAAACCAAGGTTGAAGAAATTGAATCTGGAAAAATTCTACTGACAACCGAATCCATGGTAAAATTCGATAAAACTGGAACCCTTGGTGCAAGTTCAGACCAAGTATTAGATGGGATTAAAACTGGTTTGAAATGCAAATCTTCGGCGTTAATATGTCTTGGAGAAGCTGCATTCAAGTATAAAAAATCTATTTTAGATTTGAAATAATCTAAACAGAAAATAATTTTTATTTTATTGCATAGTTTTAAATCTTTTAAAAATAATCTAATTAGATCAGATAAGATCATAAAACATATTAAATATTATAAGTTCATATTTCACTGCAACTGAAGGGGAATTAGAATGTTCATAAAGATTAGGAGAGATACCTTAATAATTTTATTACTGGCATTCCTGCTTATATTTTCAGGGAGGGTGATGACTTACATGTCATATGCATCATCAACCACATCTGATCAGGGTGTTCAAATTTCTGGAGTGATTGTTAAGGGTAACGATATAGTGCCATTAGATTCTATTAAAAACAGTCTGGCAAATGTTGGATTTAGATCAGGCAGCTATATCCAGGGAGATACCTTAGTCACGTCTAAGCGGCAGGTTCCCTTGAATGAAGCGATAGATAATGCTAAACAAGCTGCTATGCAAACAACGATACCCGGAACGCAGATCACGCCAATTGTTGCGGCCGATGTAGAAGTGGATAAATCTACAGGAATTGTTACAGTGAATGTTATCGAAGACTTCTCAAACATATACATAAAGGGGCTGAATGGAACTTATTAAGGGGCTGAAATTCATGAAGAGATCAAATTTAGTGGGAATTTTACTGTTCCTAATGACAGTTGGAATGTTGGTTCACACATCTGCCGCCACAATGAACGTGGTTGTTATAACAGACCCTACAGGACAGGATCCAAATGGTGCGGCTGCAGGAAGTCAATCCTGGGCAGAAAACATGTTCCAGTCCACATTCATCCTTTCAAAAGATAAACATTTCTGTGTTCTCTCTGGTGGTGAAGGTAACGAAACTCCAAGGTTAGGTGCTATTGTATCAGCCATAAATAACCTTGAAAATGGAGGAACAGCAGAATCTGCAGCAAGCCTTGCAAATGGATTTTCAGGAATTAGGATCATGACTGGAGGACCAACTATTGGTGCTGCTGTCGGAGGATACTTCTTAGCATACGTTGTAGTTGTCTCAGATAATGGTACAATTACCATAACACCATACAGTGGAGGTATAGCGGTTTTACCGCCCGGAACTAAAGGTGCCATTATTCACCTGAGAAACACTCCAGGAAACCCCCAATATGGTACCGCAGATGCTGTGCGTTTACAAACAGCTGAAATGATGGGTCAGATGATACGGGATGGTTATCCTGCTACTGATGTGGTTGCAGCAGCATTTAAAAATGTTGCAATTAATGCCGGTGAAAAACATGGTGGAGGTGCTTTAAACCTTGTTTCTGGTATCACGACTGGGGACATGTTCACGCCTACCGAATTGAACACCACTGGTTTTTCGATGGACCAACCCTACAGTAAGGTTAGTGATAATGGTTGGAGTGTGGCATATCCTGAAGCTGCTAATTATGAGGTCAGTCCAATTGATGGATCAAATCTTACAACAGTCTATGCATATCAAGCACTGCAAAATGCCATTACAGTGGATTCAAACACAACTTCAGTAGCTGTTTATGGTACAGACGCACCAGGAGTTGCTTCAACAACTCAAGAAATAGTTCAGGCGTCTGTTTCAAAACATGGTTTTAGTGGAACACAAATTGCTAAGGATATTAATAACGCAATTTCCAGTGGATTGCTTGTGGGGGTCAACGATGTTGAAGCCAGCGATATCAATGTGAATCAAAATCAAAAGGCTGTTGGTGTGTATTTCAAAGCACTGCCAGATGATAGATCATCCCCACCATGGAACCTACCAATAAGTTCATCAATACTGAACTTGTTGGGAAACATGCAAACTGCCATAGGAATAATTCTGGTGATATTGGTGTTGTTTAGAAGCACGTTAATATCATCATTCCTAAAGAAGTAGTAACTAAAAAGCGGAATAAATAATGAAATTTATTCCATTTAAATTATTTTTTATTGAAAGATTTTTACAGGAGAAATTTTTATGGCATTGATTTTAATAAGAGCCGAAGACCAAAGTAAACTTTTAAACACCCTCGCAGATATCGAGAGACATGCTGGCCTGAAAATAAGTGGTAAACCCCGAATTATAGAGTCAAAAAAGGCAGATGGCATAGCAACAAAAATTTTGAAACAGAAGGTAAGATCCAAATCAAAAATAGCTGTTCTTGTGAAGGTGGTTGACGACACAACCAAAAGCATTGTCCACATAAGAAAAATACATCCTCCAGCACATGTTGTGGTTGTAAGCGAAGAATACGCAGAATTTAAGGAATTAGAATCTAATTTCAATAGATTAAACCCTTTAAGAGGATATTACTCCCATAAAAGTGATAAATCCACTGATTCTAAACAAGAAGACGAAAGTAATTAATTAAAAAAAATTCAAGAGAAAAATAGGGTAAGTTAGTTCTTTTTTATCCTAGCAATATCCCCTATTGTTGCTTCTCTAACCTTTGCATGAGCCATTTCATCCATGGCAGTTCCATCATTCTTTTCTATAAGAACCAGTTTCAGTGTTTTCTCGAGTTTCTTTGCAAGTTTAATATCTGGAACCATTTTTCCGGATTCTATTCTGCTTATGACTGAGGCCTTTTCATACAGCTTTTCCGCAAGTTCTTCACGTGACCAGCCCTTT
>WASR01000045.1:8209-10489 GCA_009712615.1 Methanobacterium sp.
CTGGCATTACGCACTAATAGATTGAAATTTTCTATATCCTCTTCTGTAGGTTCTTGAGGTCTTGAAGTTCTTCTGGCCCCACCAGAACCCCTTGGAGCTCCTCTTCTCTTTGGTTTAGGAGGTTCTCTTTGAACTTTACCAAACTTTGAGCATTCTTTACAAGTAAGCATGATTGAACCATCAATTTTAGTTTTCAATGGTTCTTCAACTAGTTTTTTTCCACATATCTCGCATCTCATGACGATCCCTTTAACTTGTAATCATTGTACAAACATAAATTCCATATCTAAAAAATTCAATGTAATGGAGTATTATGTTCTAAGTTTTTTTTAACTAATTTTTTATGGAATATCTATTTTAAAGTTTTGGACATTTGAAGTTTTGGAAGACCTAAATAAAATTGTTGCTTTACACAGATATCAAACTACTCTTCTATTTTAGATGTTACCAATATAATAGATCTAAACATGGCCCTGCAAATTAAACTCCAAATGGTTCAGATTTAGGGGTACTAAAATTAACTATCTATCAACCCCCATGCCGTGCTCAAAGAAATAGTTTCCATAATTCTACAGCCCTAATTTATTTGGTTTAAACCAAAATATTAAATTGTTTTGAGCCTTAAATTTTTTTTAAAACCAAAGTTTCAAGTAGTGTTGGATTGGGATATAAATAATAAATACTTAACATAAACCCCAATTTCTATGGGCAGAACAAACGGTTTAACAAAGTTTAGTGTGCTAATTAAAAACCTCCACGAACCTTTAAATAATATTAAGGACAATAAATCCATAAATAATATGTATAATTAAACAATTATTTTTTTTAATAAAAGTTAGGAGTGAGCGAGGATCATGGAAAACATGTCCCCAAATGTATTGAAAAAAATTGAAGACCTTAAAAAGGAGATAAAAATCCTTAAAGAGGACAACACCAAAACCAAACGTAACCTCATGTGGAAGGTTAGAAAACTTGAAAAGGATAAGGTCCTCATTGAAAATGAAAAAATGAGGCTTGATAGAGAGGTCAAATCTCTCAGGGGCGAAATTGAAAGATTCAGATCACCTCCTTTAGTTATTGCAACAGTAACTGAAGTGTTAGACGACGGGAGAGTTGTAGTTAAATGCAGCACAGGCCCTAATTTTGTTATTGGATATTCAAGATTCTTAGATGAAAAGTCACTTGAACCTGGGGTTCGTGTGGCACTTAACCAGCAGACATTCAGTATAGTACATGTACTGCCATCAGAAAAAGACCCTCTTGTTACGGGTATGGAAGTCGATGAAAAACCAGATGTTGAGTATGCCCAGATAGGTGGATTAGAAGAACAGGTCGTTGAGATCAAAGAAACTGTTGAACTTCCACTTAAAAAACCTGAGCTGTTCACCAACATTGGAATTGAACCTCCGAAGGGAGTTCTTCTCTACGGACCTCCAGGAACTGGAAAGACTTTACTTGCCAAGGCAGTTGCCCATGAAACCAATGCAACTTTCATAAAGATCGTTGCATCTGAATTCGTTAAGAAATACATTGGTGAAGGTGCAAGGCTTGTTAGGGGTGTTTTCGAACTTGCAAAGGAAAAAGCACCGAGTATCATTTTCATAGATGAAATAGATGCCATAGCAGCCAAAAGACTGAAAAGTTCCACCAGTGGAGACAGAGAAGTTCAAAGAACTTTAATGCAGTTACTGGCAGAGATGGATGGATTTGAAGGTAGGGGTGATGTTGGAATTGTTGCTGCAACCAACAGACCAGACATATTAGACCCTGCATTGTTAAGACCTGGTCGTTTCGACAGATTCATCGAAGTTCCTATTCCAAATGAAGACGGAAGGATGGAAATACTCAAAATCCACACCAAAAATATGTCTCTAGACGACGAAGTGGACATAAGACTTGTTGCATCACTTTCTGAGGGTGCATCAGGTGCGGATCTTAAGGCCATCTGTACTGAATCCGGTATGTTCGCAATAAGAGAGGAAAGAACAACCGTTACAATGAACGATTTCATGGACGCTATTGATAAAATAGTAGGTATGGAACACGACGAAGAAATGAAAAAAGAAGCAGGCGTGATGTTTGGATAATCCAGGGATTATAACTGGATTTTTTCAAATTTTTTTTTAGAAAATAAAGGTACGTTTAATTTGAGCTCATTTTATCTAATCAAACTAATTTGTTAATATTAATCGAAAGAAATAATAATTTTAGTAATCATATTTTAGCTGGCCTGTGATGAACCCTATGAGCTCTGATCAATGATGACTGATGGGCGATCTG
>WASR01000271.1 GCA_009712615.1 Methanobacterium sp.
ACTAATAGAATTATTGTTAGTTATTGTGAACTAATTCTTTCTAAATCCAGAATTAATTGTTTATAAATTGTATGAATACTATTGAAGAAAATTTAAGATTATATAAAAAAATTTATTTTGTCCTTTAAATTTATCAATCATCAATAAATTTGTTTAGTAGGGAAATTGAAGTTGAAACAGTCGGTTTGTTGATCTTTATATTTTCAACATCTGTGAGTGGTGTTATGTCCTCGATTATTGATTCAATATACCGTGGATTGTCAAATTCATCCTTGACTACGTATGCAGATACCAAACCAGTGAATGGAGTTCCATTTTGTTTTTTAAACTGAATCCTCTCATTTTTTATATGACCGTACTTCAAAACCTTTTCATCGAATTTATACTTATCTTCTCCGTCTAAATAAAGATAGGACGCTTTAATTGCCATTATCTCAGATTTTTTGTACTGGAACATTTTAAGCAGGGAGTTGTTTGATTCAACCAATCTGCTGTTGGGTCCAACAGTGCACTTGTAAACACCCACACTGATATTTTCAAACAGGTTACGGTACTTCTCCTCTGCAGACACCCTCTTGGTTATATCCACTGCTATGCCTGCTATCCGTTGAACATTATTCTCATCATCCGTGAGTGGAAATGCTTTACCATATATCCATCTGATACTTCCATCTGGCCTAATGATTCTGTAATTAATTCCCTCCCTTCCAGATTTAACTTCGTTGGGAGTCCTAAAAATGGTGTCTATCACATTCTTCCTATCCTCAGGATGGATGGACTCTATCCATGATCTTGGGTTGTCAAAAAGACTTTCCCTGCTGCAACCCCAAATTTTCTGGTAGCCCGGACTTATGTAAACTATCTGACTCATTTTAGGATCTATGATCCAGAATACTTCCTCAATATTTTCTGTCATCTGTCTGAACTTTTCTTCACTGCTCTTCAGTTCATATTCTACCAGCTTTCTTTCGGTTATATCCCTTATAATGGATGTTGTGTACCTTTCTCCATCAATATCCCATGCAGTTATTGAAATTTCAATTGGAAATTCACTTCCATCCTTTCTAAATCCATATGATTCAAATAATTTTCCAGATAAAAGGTGTCTTCCAGTTAATTTGAATTGTTCCTGTTTCCTGATAAATTCATCATGATACCTTCCGGGTATGATCTTGTTAACAGACTTGCCCACGAGATCTTCTTCGTTGCATCCAAAAATTCTCTGCACACTGTTGTTACAAAATACAACATGGCCATCTAAGTCTGTTATGATTATTGCGTCTACAGCCGAACTTGCAACTGTACGGAACCTTTCCTCGCTCTGCTTAAGTGCAGTTTCTGCTATCTTTTTCTGGGTTACGTCGTTAACTGTCATTAAATATTCATTATTTTTAAGTTTGACAGGAATGAACTCGATGATTTTATTATCTCCATTTTTACAGACTACTTCAAATGTTCTTGGCCTTTTTTCACCCACATGGGCAGTTTTAAAGTCATTTTTCCAGGCTAAAATCGCATCACGTCTCTTTTTAGGATCTGGAAATGCCTTTTTAAACCATGATCTTCCGTCCGGAATTTCTGATGGCTCATATCCAAACATTTCAATGAATTTTGGGTTGATATATTTGTAATCCCCATCAACATCTATAAAAACCATTCCAAGCGGTAAATTTTCTGTGATATTTTTGAGACGGTTTTTTTCCTCGGCCATTGCCCTTTTTACCAGTTTAGTTTTGGTAATATCCCTTCCTTCGGGTATTAAATATTTAACAGTTCCATTTGATCCATACACTGGATGCATACTGTAATCTATCCACCTCAAACCATTTTTGGTTTTAATCTGTATTTCGTGTTTCAGGGTTTTTCCAGATGCACACAGATCAATATCCCTCTTAATCATTGCCTTAATATCAGGGGAATAATCCCACCATGCAGTTTCATGGAAGAATTTACCCTTCACATCAGCAGCTGTAAGGCCGGATAACTTGAGGGGTGTGTTGTTCACAAATATAACTTGACCTTCTGGATTTAAAACCGCCACATAGGTGTGCATGTCATTTAAAGTACCTGATAAGAAACTTTCCCTTTCCAGTAGTTCATTTTCTATGTTCTTTTGAGATGTTATGTCCCTGGCTACTATCTGCACGGTCCTAAATTCACCATTAAAATCTTTAATTGGCTGAATTTTTGTGGAAAACCATTTTTCTTCGGTTTTTATCTGGGTTTTTTTCACTTTGACCAGAGTTTTTCCTGTTGATATAGCTTCCCTCACTGATTTTATCTGGGAATCTGCGTACTGTTTGGGAAAGACGTCCCACATATTCTTTCCATCAAAATATTCTGGTGTGTTTCCGAAGTATTCTGCTGCCATGTTGTTAACCATCTTAAAGGTTCCATCTTCATTTAGAACTATAATGGGGTCGTCAGCATTTTCAACCAGTAGTTTATACTTTTCTTCGGCTTCCATCAATGATTTTTTCATTTGATGTTTGTAAGTCGCCATTTCAACAGCAAATTTAAGCTGCTTTGCATTGAATGGTTTTTCTAGATGATCCATTTCATAGGATAAATATTTATTCTCGGAAAAACCCTGTTTTGAGAACCAGAGAACTGGACAGCCCTGGCATTGACCTATTTTTTTAAGGAGTTCCATACGTTTAAAATCGTCATTAACAAGTAAATCTACCAAAATCAGGTCATAAACCAATAAATTTTCATTAAAAATAGTGGTTCCAAATTCCATAGTTTTTACAGGATAATCCCACGAATGCATCAATTTAGCTATTTTATTAGCCTCCATGGCATCTTCAGTAATGAGTAAAGTTTTAGGATCCTGCATGATTATACCATATGGATATGGCATAAGTAAGGACTTATTATTTGCTATTAAACTGAAATAGAAACTGATTATATTCTAAAATTTTAAGGTAAAACTCTAATTAATTCTCAAATGTTTCCAAAAATAACTAGTGCAGTCTACCATAACTCCTACAAAAACCAGTTATGATCTAGGATTTAGTTAAAAACTAAATTTAATCTGTATTATTCTGGGATTTCGTCCCCAATTTCCTTTATTATGGCTTGATGCATTCTTCTTATAAATTCAATTCACTCTTCATACTTAAGGACATCAAGGTAACTTTGTGCAACAAGGTTAAATGCAAATGGAGAAGGAATTTGGGTGTCAATTCTTTTAATGTTCATTCTTCCCTCTTGTATCATTTCAAGTACTTTTTTTGCATTTTTTACATCCATATAATCCTCAATTACTTCTCGCCTTGCTTCTCGAAGTATTGAAAAGTTTTCATCCAGATCCTTAACGAATTTGAGCAAAATTTTACCCTTCACCTGCTGTCTTGAAACACTCTTCTCATTTCCCTTGTACCTGCGAAGTATCATGAGGGATCTTCCTGCACAGTGCCTGAATCTTGCTGCCAGGGTTTCTGTTTTATCAATGGCTTTTATAAGAATTTCCTCGATATTTTCGGGTGTGAGTTCTTCGAGTACATCGATACCACCAACCTTTCCATCTGAACTCAAATAAAATCCATTGTCTGATACTGAAATCATGACATCACGCTTATATTTCTCTGCTATGAGATACGCAACTGCCCTTGAAAGTGCATCGTTAACCCTTCTCCCAAATAAACTGTGGAATATGACAAATTTCCTCCCACCGTATCCCTTGTAAAATTCAATGAGAAGAGTTCTTGCACTGGGTATGGATGCGTAGATATACTGCTCTCTGAAGTAGCTGTAGATTGAATTAGCAGCATTCAGATCCACATAGAGGTATTCGTGGATAAACTCCACAATTTCGTTCTTCTTCTTTTTACCATTAAATTTCACTTCCATGATGGCCCTGAAGTTCTGTATAGACATTGCCAAATCAAATGCCAGTGGTAATTGTTCTGAAAACCATGATGGAATGGTTGGAGGGCCTGATGAAGGTGTTACATTCACTGTCATGCCCCTTGCATAGTTGAACCTGTAAATTTTACCTCCCAGTACGAAGGTGTCTCCCTTACGAAGTTTTTCCATGAAATCCTCTTCGATCCTGCCTATGACCTGGCCATTACACTTAACCCTGGCAGCTGATCTGTCTGGAATAGTTCCAATATTGGTTGAATAAAGCATTCTAGCAAGTCTTCCCCTTTTTCCAAACTGCTTCTCCTTGTAGTCAACCCATATTTTGGCATAAACATACCTATCTTCCAGACTGGTGTAGTCTCCTGCAAGGTAACTTAAAACACTTAAAAAATCGTTTTGAGAAAGGTTTCTGTAGTTGTAACTGCTTTTAATAACATTGTAACCCTCTTCAATATCCCATTTACCTTCAATAGACATGCCATATATCTGTTGGGATAGCACGTCTAGACAGTTGTTTGGGATGTGAATTTCGTCAATCTTTCCCTCAACTGCATTTTTTAATATCAGGGAACATTCAACCAGATCATCCCTTTCAACCACAATTATTCTTCCCTTAGATTTATCATGGAGTCTGTGACCACTCCGGCCTATTCTTTGAAGTGCCCTTGACACTGACTTGGGTGAGCTTACAAGCAACACCAGATCTATAAACCCAATATCAATACCCAGCTCCAGTGAGGTTGATGATACAACAACCTTCAATTCTCCATCTTTAAGTTTGTTCTCTGCCTCGAGCCGGAGCTCCTTTGAAAGGGAAGAATGGTGCGCCATGATGTTTTCACCATGGTAAAATTCTGGAAACTTCTTTTTAAGGTTAAATACAACACTTTCAGTTCCGCTTCGGGTGTTGGTGAATATAAGTGTTGTTTTATGCTCCTGTATGAGTTCGTGGAGCATTTTATACATTGCAGTGTTTACTTCTTCGGGATCAGACTCCACAATATCCTCAACTGGACATAAAACCTTCATATCAAGTTTTTTAAGGTAGTTAACATCCACAATTTTACAGTTTCTAACCTTCCCATCCTGGTATCCTGCAAGGAAACCTGCTATTTTTTCTAATGGATGAACAGTTGCACTGAGTCCTATTCTTGTAAAACCTCCAGTCAGGTGCTGTAATCGTTCAAGTGTCAGGCTTAGATGTACTCCTCTCTTGTTGTCTGCCAGTGAGTGTATTTCATCCACAATAAGGTACTTGAGATTGCTTAGTTTTTCCCTGAATTTAGGTGCGCACAGTAGTATTGAAAGGGTTTCGGGTGTGGTTATGAGGATGTGTGGTGGTGTTTTTAACATCTTAGAACGCTGGTACTGTGTGGTGTCCCCTGTCCTGACTGCCTTACTGATTCCTAATTCCCTGCCTTCTATGGCTTCAATTTCTCTAAGGGGTTCTTCAAGATTTTTTTCAATGTCATTATCCAGTGCCTTTAATGGTGAGATGTAGATACAGTAAACATTATCGTCCAGTTCCTTTTTTTCAGCAAGGGTTGTTAATTCGCTTATGATGGATAAGAAGGCTGTTAAGGTTTTTCCAGATCCTGTTGGTGATGAAACCAGAACATTTTCTCCTGTGTGAATATCCATGATGGCATATCTCTGTGCCTCTGAGAATGTGTCAAATTTGGAACTGAACCATTCCTTTACCCATGGATGCAGTACCCTGTAAATTTCCTTGTCTGTGTAGGATTTTTCCTGTTTTTCAATCATTTTATTGATTCCCTAATAAAACCTAGTAAAATTTATCTTTAACCTTCAATATATCTTTTATACGTCCAAAATATAGTACTTCAAAGTTTTCAACGCCGTAAACTCTAAATTCATCCGTTTTAATATTTTTTAGAAATGGTGAGAGCGGTTTTTCATGGAGGATATCAGATCCTTCGGTAACAAAATTGAACGAAGGCATCACAATCAGGTTTTTATCATGATATCTGCCCTTCAAGTAACATTTTATTTTTTCAAGTCTTTCACCGTTTCTAATCCCAATACAGGGGTGTTCATGACCTATTATTATAGTTTCACAGGTTTTTAAGGTTTTTTCATCCGGGAGTTTGTCTCCATGCATGATCACATGATCAGCTACACCATAGCTTTCATAAACTTCCAGACCAGTTTTTTCTGCTATGAACCTTGTGAAGTTGTCGTGGTTGCCCTTGATTAGGATGGTCTCCTGAAAATTTGTCTTAAGAAATTCTATGAAGTCCTTGGATTCCTTCCATTCCTGATTTGTGATCCTTCCAAATTCGTGTTTGAGATCTCCGTTAACAATTACCTTTTTTGGTTCAAATTTACGGATAATTTCGTTTAGTCTCTCCAAGATCTTTTTGTACTGAAATCTTGGCACCATTATGCCCTCTCGATTAAGGGCCCCCTCATAACCTATGTGAATATCTGAAACAATGAGATGATCATCTATGATTAGACCTAGATCTGCTATTTCTGCGTTGTAAATCGTGTTAGTTTCCATTTTTATCCGTGTTTAATTTGAATATTTGATGCAAGGTGTATCTACTAAATGGTATTAATAAAAAAAATCCTTAAAAAAATCGATGATTTTACTGATAGAAAAATACAACACCCATGATTATTATTAATTTAAAGTTGTTCATGGTACATATATAGTTGATCAAAGTGGTCATGATCTTGTTATGAAATAAATTGATTTCAATGGAATAACTGTAAATTTAGATTTAAACTTGTTAATATCTGTTTTAGTGGTTGATCTTCCAATTTTTTTTAGGTAAAAACACCCCGAAATAGATACCTTTATATACTAGAAAAACATAATATCGTTTAATCGATATCGGACATTTGATATTGATCCATGATCCAAGGATCATCTAGGGGATTTAGACATGAATACATGTTTGATCCCTATCACAATATAGATATAATTTCGCAAAGTCGATAGGAGTTAATGTATTATGTGGGACTTCAAAAAACTTCATGAAAAATTTCATGAGAAAATAGAGGAAATGCAGAAACTTGGGGGTCTTAGAATCTGGATCATCCACGTTCTAGACGAAGGACCAAAAAACGGCGTTGAAATAATGGACGCCATAGAAGAACATCACAAAATGATGGAACAACGCCATCTCACTGATGAACGTTTCAGACGCCATATGAACCATTCAATGAAAAGACCATCCCCAGGTTCAGTATACCCCATGTTAAAAAAAATGGTAGAAGAAGATTTGATAATAAAGCTAGATGACGGCAAGTACAAGTTAACTGAAAAGGGCCAGAAAATTGCATCCAACTTCTTTGGAAGGTTCAGACCAAAGGAAGCCAACATGGACAGATGCAACATGGTTGTTGAAAATGCCCTGGCAGAGATGGAAGGCCAGGTAGCATTTCTAGAAAGTATAAAATCAGAAAAACTGGAACAGTACTGCCCTAGAATTCAATCCATCAGCCAGAAAATCGATGGAATCATGAGATCACTAAACAACCATGAGGGAAAAAATCATGACTGAAAATGCAATAGAAATTAACAACCTCACCAAAGAATTTGGTGATTTTAAGGCTGTGGACAATCTATCCCTAAATGTTAAATCAGGAGAAATATTCGGATTTTTAGGTCCAAATGGGGCTGGAAAAAGCACAACCATAAGAATGCTCTGCACACTTGCCCAACCCACCTCAGGCAGTGCAACTGTTTCAGGCTACGACCTGGTTAAGGATGCTGCCAAGGTTCGTGAAAACATAGGCCTGGTTGCAGAGAAAATGATCATGTACGATGCACTGACAGCTGCAGAGAATTTAAGGTTCTTTGGAAAACTGTACAGAATACCCAAGGATGAACTCGAAAGAAGAATTGACGAACTCCTTGAAATGGTGAACATGCAGGAGTGGAAAGATACCCAAATAAACAAGTTTTCAACTGGAATGAAACAGAGAATCAATGTTATTCGGGCCCTTTTACCTGAACCTAAAATAATATTCATGGACGAACCTACACTAGGACTGGATCCACAGACAACATTCTCAATACGGGAAATAATAAGAGACATCAATAAAAAGGGAGTTACAGTGATTTTAACCACACATGCTATGGTTGAAGCTGAAGCACTTAGTGATAGGGTGGCAATTATAGATCATGGAAAAATAGCTGCCTTGGACACTCCAGAAAATCTGAAAAATATGATATCCGACGTGAACACCACCATTTTCAGCGTTAAAATAACCAATCTAAGCAGTCAGCTTATTGAAAGTATCAGAAACCTTGAAAATGTGACTGCCCTATCACAACAAGATGATCACATCCTGAAAATTAGTGCCACCGGAGAAAATGCCTTGAACAACATCATAGACTCCATCAGAGCTAAGGGAGGAAACATCTTTTCAATTACAAACAGCAATGAATCAACCCTTGAAGATGTGTTTTTAGCACTCACAGGAAAGGAAATAAGGGATCATGCCAGTGAAAAGGCAGCTCCAACTCCACATGGACACGGTCAAAGAGCCCAGGCAAGGGTCAGGTGAGAACAAATGGATCTAATGAAAATATTTAAAGACAGTTACCACATCATGGCCAAGGACCTTCTAAGCTTGAGACGAAATAAAATGTCTCTGGCAGCATTATTTATAATGCCTATAGCATTTCTGGTCATGTTTGGATTTATATTTCCAAGCGGCAACACTCAAACCCACATGCCTGTGGGAGTGGTGAACCTGGATGACGGATCTGGCAGCACACAGTTTATTTCACAGCTAAATGCCCTGAACTCGAACAACAGCTACTTGAACCTTCAAAACTTCACATCCACAGATGCAGCTAAAACAGAAATTAATCAGGGAAAACTCTATGGAACGTTTATAATACCGCCTGGTTTCAGTTACAACATGAGCCATGGTCAGTCTGCAGACGTGGTTATGTTGGTTGACAACAGCAATCCACAGATAGCCAGTCAAATTGAGGGAGTGACAGCAAACACCATTACAATGATGAATGGTCAGCAGGCAGTATATAACGTGGTAAACATGAGCGCTTCAACAGGCCAGTCTGTGAATCCACAAGCCATGGTATTCCCATACACTCCAAACATTCAGACAACCATTCCTGGTCAGAACAACTACTTCAACTTCCTTGCACCCGGACTCATGATCATGATAGTGATGATGACTGTCATGACAGGAATACCCGAAGCAATATCCAAGGAAAAGGAGATTGGAACCTTTGATGGAATGTTATCAGCTCCAATAAATCAGATATCCATAATTCTTGGTAAAACCGCAGCCCTGTGTGTAAGAGGATTTGGACAGTGCATACTGATACTGCTCCTTGCAGTGCTGTTCTTCGGTGTGACAATACAGGGAAGCATACTGTTAGCATTTGTAATGCTACTGCTGGGGATATTCAGCTTCGTGGGTATTGGAATTGTTGCAGTGTCAATGTCCGAGGATCAGGCATCAGGAACCATGATAGTCAACCTGCTTATGTTCCCAATGATGTTTCTTGCAGGAATATTCTATCCACTACAGCAGATGCCATGGTTCATGCAGGACATTGCCAAGGTAATTCCCCTTACCTATGCCGCAGACGCAATGCGTAAAATAATGCTCTTAAATGCAAATTTAGGAGACGTGATCACACAGGTACTCATACTAGTAGCATTCGGTGTGGTGACAATGGCAATTGCAGTGCCACTATTTAGAAGATCGATGACTCGATAAAAAAAAATATAAAAAATATGGGTGAAGTTAAGTTGAAATTTCCGTGGAAAACCTGAGATAAACATCTAATTACCATGGAAACTTAATTTTCACCCCTTAATAATTTTGAAGGAGGATTAAATAAAATGCAACTAGAAGAAAAAGCCAGACAGATAATTGAAAATGTATGTGACGATTATTTCCTAGGATTTGGTGATCTTCAAAATACAGACGATCCCATGATCCAGGAATACAACACACTATTTGATGAGTATCCCACCTCCATTTCAATTGGAATTACATTACCATTTTACAAGGAATACTCCACCAATCCAGAAATTTATAAAAGAACCAACTGCCAGCTGAAAACCATAACCATGAAGATCTGCGACCTACTCGAAGATGAGGGTTACAATTCATTTTCCTTCCCAAAAACCAATGATACCAATGAATCCTACCTATCATTACATGTGATAGCAGCCAACCATGCAAATCTCGGTGAAATTGAGGAGAACGGATTATTAACAACCCCCGAAGTAGGGTCAGGCGTTAACTGGGGCACAGTTCTCACAGATGCACCCCTTAAAATCAGCACAAGCTAGATGCCTTAAATGTTGCATAGTATCGAATGTGTTCAATACAAAAATTGAGGGCATCTCCTTTGACTGTTTTTCATCTAATCAAAACTAGAGTAATGTGTAACTGAATCACATCTTGTCTGGATCTTTAGAGAGAATTTTTGAAGATCTTACCCTACAATGCAGCATAAATTCAGAGTCTGACTCCAACAACTCTCATAATTTACCAATAATTAACTTATTTTTATTTATCCTTTTAAAATCAATC
>WASR01000196.1:0-268 GCA_009712615.1 Methanobacterium sp.
TCACTGATACCAGTAGCAACACTCCAACAAGTTGGTTATGGGACTTTGGTGATGGGGCAACTAGTACAGATCAAAATCCAGTGCATGTTTACAACACACCGGGAACCTACACAGTAACATTAACAGCAACAAACATGGCAGGCAACAGTAACTTAACTTTAACCAACTACATTACAGTAGACTGGCCTGCACCTGTGGCTAATTTCACAGTTAACGCAACTAGTGGGGTGGCACCATTGGATGTTCAGTTTACTGATAAATCCACAGG
>WASR01000196.1:278-8654 GCA_009712615.1 Methanobacterium sp.
ACGCAACTAGTGGGGTGGCACCATTGGATGTTCAGTTTACTGATAAATCCACAGGTAATGTGTTAAGTTACAGCTGGAACTTTGGAGACGGCAACACAAGCACAGAACAAAATCCAAAACACACATTCAACACCCCTGGAACTTATACAGTAACATTAACCATTACAGGTCCTGGAGGAAGTAGTACAGAAACATTCACAGACTATATTAATGTTAAATGGACTGTTCCTGTGGCTAATTTCACAGTTAACGCAACTAGTGGGGTGGCACCATTGGATGTTCAGTTTACTGATAAATCCACAGGCAATGTGTCAAGTTATAGTTGGAACTTTGGAGATGGAAGCACATCAACAGACAAAAATACACAACACACATACAGTGTACCAGGCACATACACAGTAATATTAACTGTAAACGGACCTGGAGGAATAACAACACAAACCAAATACATAACAGTCAACTACCCTGCTCCAATAGCAGGTTTCACATCTAACACAACAAAGGGTACAGCTCCTCTGAAAGTCAAATTCACAGACAGTTCCACTGGAAATGTTTCCGGATACCTATGGAACTTTGGAGATGGAACAACCAGCACAGATCAAAACCCAACCCATAACTTTTCAAAACCAGGAAGCTACACAGTAAAACTCACAGTAACAAATCATGGTGGAAGTTCTTCAGTATCTAGTTTAATAACAGTACAAAACCACATTTTACCTACAGCAATTACTAACGTTAAAGGTGGACTTTACAACTCCGATAAAACAGTTACAATTGCAATGAGTAAATCTGGAAGTATTTACTACACTATAAACGGAACTACACCGACAACTTCAAGCAAGAAGTACACAGGACCTATCAGCATCAAATCATCAACCACTCTTAAATTCATTGCAGTGGATCTAGCAGGTAACAAGTCACCTGTTTACACAAACAGATATACCATTGACAAAAAAGCACCTATTGTAACATTAAGCAATCCAGTAAACGGTGCAAAAAATGTTTCAACAACAAGCACAATAACAATCAATTTCAACAAACTATTGAAATCAAGTTTAAACTGGTCTAAAATTTATATTAAAAATTTAAGTACAGGAAAACTTGTATCAATCAAAACAACCATCAAGAACAACCAGCTTAACATTAAAATGACATATACAAGATACTCTAAAAACAACTACCGAGTGTACATTCCAAAATCTGCTGTTAAGGATAATGCTGGAAATAACCTGACAAAGGATTATTATTTCAGCTTTAAAACCAAATGAACATTTTTTTTCTTTTTTCTTTTTTTAATCTATTTCACCTTAAACTCTAGTTAGGCCTGTTTGAAGTAATTTAGATGTCCGTATTACTTATTTTAAAAATTTTAGATTTTCAAGTTAGATCAAACTTTATTTATATAATAGAAATGTAACACATGACATATCGGATGGGAGGAGAAAATTTTGGGAGATCTAAAGAAAAATATATTAATCTTAACGCTGGCTTGTTTGACTGTATTGATGTTTAGTGCTGAAGTGTCAGCAGCTGATCCTCCAGTTGCGAATTTCACTACCAACACTACAAACACAAGTGTACAGTCAAACATCCAGTTTAACGACACATCAACAGGAAATCCAACTAGTTGGAAATGGAATTTTGGAGATGGAAAAACATCAACACTCAAAAATCCAGTTCACAACTATATAAAAACTGGTAACTTCAGTGTTACACTGAATGTCACGAATACTGCTGGAACTTCAAATTTAACATTTTTCAACTATATCCACATATTCAGCAGTCCTATCTCTAGTTACAACAATGTTAACATTACAACTGCCAATAATGGCACGGTTTACATGCAGGATCTTGGATCTGGAGGAGGATTAAATGCAATACACATAGCTTCCAGTACAGTTTTAGGTCCAAACTACGGGCAGTATACAATAACCTCAAACCAATCAGGAGTGTTGTACGTTACAGATACAGGTGGAAGAGGATATCAGGATAATATTGTTCTTATGATAGCTGTAAACGGAACAATTCCAGATAATTTTGCGGTCAAGATAAGAGCAAGTGGATATACATGGACACCTGCAGGATTTAACACTGCTCCGGCACCTGCAAATATAACTTATCAAATCGCTTCTGTAAATCAAACATTTTATAAAAATGATTTTATTTATGGGCCTCAGAACTGGAAAATGGCCGGTGGAAACACTGCATATCCCATATATCTCAACGAAGATATGAGTGATCCTTCAAATAACTTTAGTCTGTTGTTCATTGATCTGCATGCAGGTCCCCTTGGATCGAATTATCCATCAGGAAATAGTGCCTTAACAGATTATGGAGCGGTAAAAATAAGTTATGTATTCCAAAACTTGGAATCCATAGCAGCTTTCAATGCCTACGCATGGAACGCTAACACAACCCACGGAGCAGGAATGGGATGGACTAATAGCGTTCTACCCGGTCAAACTGGAGGGCCCAGTGGTTATGAAGTTATTGGTTCAAAAAAACCAACTGCAATGTTTTCTTCTGATCTAAATAGTGGAGTTGTACCTTTAACTGTTCATTTCACAGATGAATCGACCCAAACTCCAACATCATGGTTATGGGACTTTGGAGATGGAATCAACTCAACAGAACAAAATCCAACACATGTCTACAATCAATCAGGCAACTACATAGTTACACTAACTGTTCACAATGCCTACGATACAGATACAACAACTGGAAACATATCTGTTGGCAATATCGATGTATCTGCATCGTTACCAAATGGCTCTTATAACACGACACAGTATGTTAATTTAACTGCTGAAGATAATTTGTTCCCAAATCCAACTATCTACTACACCACAGATGGTACAGATCCCACTACCAGCAGTCAAATATACAACGGACCAATAGTGCTAAGTGATGAAGGGAAGATTGTGTTGAAATTCTTTGCTGTTGATTCTGGTGGTAACATATCAAATATTGTAACAATGAATTATACCATCGATAAAACAGCCCCAACAGCAAATACCAAACCTTCAGGAAATACTTACACCACCAAACAGAACGTTTCAATAACAGCTTCAGACAACTTAGATCCAACTCCAATCATATATTACACTTTAGATGGTACTGATCCTACAAACAGTGCCACTAGAGTAAGATATTCGGGCCCTATAACAATTACCACAACAACCAGACTAAGATATGTTGCTGTTGATGATGCAAACAATTGGAGTCGGGTTTACGATGAACGTTACGTCATGAACTACACAAAAGCACCTGTACCTTCTGCAAATGTTAAGAGCGGGTCTTACACTTCTGATCAGGTAGTGACGCTAACTGCAACTGATCAAATAGATCCCAAACCCAAGATTTACTACACCCTCGATGGATCCAAACCAACAATCAAAAGCACCCTTTACACATGGCCAATAAGCATTAACACAATAGGAACAACCGTATTAAAATTCATAGCTGTTAACAATGCGGGTCTGACATCTAATGTTACAACTTGCACTTACACATTGAATAAACAGGGAGCTGGTGGAACATGGAACAGCTCAACAATAGCTAATAATGGGATGTACAATTCCATAGCCATAGACAAATCCGGCAATCCTCACGTGGTATACTACCAACTAGCATCACCAACTGACAGTTATCCTGAACTAATATATGCATATAAAGACATTAAAGGCTGGCACAAAGAGCTAGTTGACAAAAGCAAAGCAGGTTCAGGATTTTATGTATCAATGGCACTGGATTCATCAAACAACCCATCAATGGTTTATGGTGAAGTTTTTGGTGTAAATTCAACTGATAAACTTATATATGCATACAGAAACTCAACAGGATGGCACATTACTATACTAACACAGAACAGCTATATTTCATACATTAACATGGTGCTTTACAACAACCAGCCAAGGATCAGTTTCTACAATGACTCAGCAAATAATGGCCAAGGCGAATTACAGTACATGTACAAAAACGGCACCAAATGGTACATTGAAAATGTGACAACAAAACCATCTGGGGGTAGGTGGAATTCCCTGGCACTTGACAAAAATGGTAATCCACGAATAAGTTACTACGATATCTATGGAGGGCCAGTGCAAGGCAGTTTAAGATATGCTGAGAGAACTTCAGCCGGTACGTGGTTGATCACAACAGTGGATGGAAACATGATCGATCCAGTGAATGTTGGAATCTGGAATTCGATAGCAATCGATTCCAAGGGAAATCCCCACATAAGCTACAACTCAAACCTTGGAGGGGGAGGGGGTAGCCTCAAGTACGCCTACTACAACGGTACCAGCTGGGTCATAACCACCATAAGCAACTTAAAATCATCCTGTAGTAAACTAATATTAACCAAATCTAACAGTCCATTAATAGTTTACGAGGATATCACAACGGGTAATTTTAAATATGCTTATCTTGAAGGTACAAATTGGATAATTAACAATATCGACATCGTTGACGGTGTGGGTCAGTGGATTTCTCTAACACTAAATGCAAAGGGAATTCCATACGTCTGTTACTCGACTGCCAATTCAAAAATCAAATATGCATACTTAATTCCATTCACTGTAAACGCAACATCAGGCGGAACATTTAACACCACAAAATCAGTGGTAATCAAATCAACATCTGGAACAACTGTATACTATACTAAAGATGGTACTGATCCAAGAACAAGTAAAACTAAAACTAAATACGCGGGTCCAATATCAATCAATACTACTACAAGTCTTAAATTTGCAGCAGTAGATTCTGCCCTCAACTGGAGTTCAATAACAACATCTACATACGTGATAAATTTACCACCAACAGCCACGGCTGGAACCAAGGGAGGATACTACAACACAACCAAATTAATCAAATTGACAATGGACCAACCTGGAAGCATATATTACACAATTAATGGAACAACGCCAACTGCTTCAAGCAAGAAGTACACTGGATACATAATCATTACAAAATCAACAACTATAAAATTCATTGCCATCAATCAAAATGGACAAAAATCCATAATTTACAACGAAACATACAAAATTGACAAAGTTGCTCCAGGAATCATCTACACATCTCCCAGAAATGGAGCTACAAATATTCCAAGGAAGGGAACAGTGAGTATAAAATTCAGTGAAAACATAGTTCCAACAATTAACTGGTCAAAAATCTACGTAAAAAACATAAAGACCGGTAAATTAGATAAAATAACAAAAACTATCACAAACAACACCTTAAATTTGAAGATATCGACTTATAGATCTAGCTACAATTGGTACATAGTATACATACCATCATCATCAGTTAAGGATGCTGCAGGTAACAAATTGACTAAAGCTTATACTTTCAAATTCAGAACTGGAAGTAAATAAGCATTTTTTTATATTTTATTTTTTTAAGAATGGAAATTCCTACCTAAATCGATACGTATAAGTATACAAGTAGTTATATACCAGTCATTGATCAAATGAGAATGATCAGGTAAATTCGTTGGATACGACTTAAAATCACTCTAAACAATTAAACACAACGAGAATTATGAAATCTGTAATAAAAATTCTGCTTATTCTGATGATAATGTCATCATTTGGTGCTGTTTATGCAGGCCCAAATGGGACTGGAAATGTTTCAGATGGGGATATAAAATATCCAATGGATCCTAGTTTATTATTTTCTTATGGGTTGGCTATAAATTCTCCCACCACGGCCCAAGTCAATGATACAGTACAGATCGTTGTGACAGCAACGAACATGGGGTTAGTTGACTGGTGTCCTGTATTGATATACATGCCTTTACCTCCAGATACACAGTTCGTATCCTTAGTAGTTCCGGACAGGAATATGCAGAACTACGATCCCTCTACAGGTATTTGGAATGTCTACAGGATGAGGCATATTGAGAGGGGACAGCAAAAAACGGCAATATTAACAGTTAAAATACTTGATTCTGCTGCAGGTAAAAAATTGACAGCTATAACAAGATTTAATCAGCTAGTTTTAGAAGGTTACGGTGTTGATGTAACGGATCAAACATTTGCGAGATCTACAAGTATTAATGTTAAACCTTTGGGAGGAGGTCCTGGGAATGGAGGTAATACAAGTGGGGACACTCCTGGCAACGATAGTGGTACAAATCCAAATGAGAATGACAATGGAAATGGTCAAGATCCTGTCACAGTTCCGGGATTAAATGGGAATATTTTAGGGAATTCAACTATGTCTTCGGATAACATCCCTATTAAATCATTACAAAGTGGAGGGGCAGGTGGTGGGAATGGAAATCCACAGAAATCTTTTGAAATAAACCAAATACCCCCAATATCTAAGGATAACATGCCGTCATACTTGATTGCAGTACTCCTAATCATTGGAATGATAGTTGCAGGCTACTACTACGGAATGAAAAAAGAGGACTAACAACGAGTATTGGGCCACATAATAGGTTTCATATACTGTCAACAATTCAATGGATCAATCAAAACAATCGAAGGTAACAATTTAATAGAGTTTATAATGAGAGGTAGTTAAATGGTGATGGCATCTATTGGAAATACGTTCAACAGTTCTTTACACATAATCACTCAGAGTTTTCTTATACCAGTCATGGCAGTACTCGCCATCTTTTTTATTTATGCACTGATTAATCTTGGAATATTAATTGCCCAATATTACAAGAGAAAACAAAAACAATTTGATTTCAAGCGTTTTATCGACCAATTTCTCACGGAATCAAAGAATGGAAACACAGCAGAATTAACTAACATAATAGAATCTGCAAAAATATCCAGAAGCCATAAAGAAGTCCTAAAAACATTATTAACAACTGATAATGTGAGTAACGATTTTCGAGAGTCCTTAGCACTGAAAATGGTTGAAGATGAAACCATAAATTCTGCTAAAAATCTTGAAAAAACTGATATTGTGGCGAAGATAGCACCTGCCATAGGACTCATGGGAACACTCATACCATTGGGTCCGGGATTAACAGCACTTGGAGCAGGGGACATCCAAAGTTTAGCCCAGCACTTAACCATAGCATTTGATGCAGCAGTGTTAGGTATGGCATCAGCAGCCATAGCATTCATTGTTTCCAAAGTCAGACGAAGATGGTATGAAGAAGAAATATCAAACCTCGAAACCCTTGTGGACACTGTTTTAGAGGTTATGAAATGATCAAACAGAAACGAAGAGCAAGAAGAAGAGCAGTACTTTCTTCAGATGAAGAAATAGACCCCATGATCTACGCAGTAAACATGATAGATTGTATGCTTGTTCTGGCTGTTGGATTTCTAATATTCACCATAATATTCATGAACACCAATCCAGATGAAGCATCACAAGCCAATGTAAATATCAAAATTGGCCAGGAATTAAATGAAACTCCTCAAAACAGCACATCAAATTCCCAAAAAGGACTGGACAGTGTGGGAACTGTTTATGAAGATCCAACCACGGGGAAATTGATTTTGGTCAAGAACTCTTGACTGGATGCTATATTTTTTTCAATTTATAAAACAAATCATGGAAATGTAATAAAATGATCTACGTTGGAATCGATGATACAAACAATGAAGAATCTGTGGGTACTGCAAAGTTTACTAGAATGGTTGCTTCTAAGATAGCAGAAAAATTTCGCGTGTATGGAGTTACAAGACACCAGCTTTGTCAAAGCAACGAAATTGATTATTCAGTACATAATTTCTGTGCAGTTATCCATGTTGAAGCTGATAAAATCCATTTAAATACCATATTTTCCATTGCAAAAGATGAAATTATGAACAACTTCAATGTTGGAAGTGATCCTGGCCTTGCTGCCGCCCATGAATCCGCAGTTTCACCTTCGGTGGTTTCATTTGGATTGGACGCAAAATACAGAGTTGTTAAAAAAGAAACTGTTTTTAGTATGGGTGATAATTCAGAAATTTTAATCGAAGGTTTTGGTGAAACAGGAAATGGTGTTTTAGGGGCAATTGCAGGAGTTGGTCTTGCAAGCACCAAGAACGATGGAAGATTTGTGCAGCTTGGTGATCTTCGAAAAATTAAGCAACCAGAACCAGTTCAAAAATTTCTAAATTCAGGGATCGATAAAGTAATAACGTTAGATGGTGTGGTTGTTGAAGATGGAACAATTTTTAACACAGATAACAAACCAGTTAAACCTTCTCCAGTTAATGGTGAAGTGATTCTTTTTGTAGAACCTGTAAACAACATGTTCAAAGCTGTTAACAGAGATTAATTAATATAATTTGGATAATTTTTGAAATATATTCTAACTACTCATCATGTTAATATTTGAGAATGAAATTAACAAAAAAAAGCTTTAATATTGCTTTAAATCCCAAATATCAAAAATTAATAATGGTTTTTATCCTG
>WASR01000196.1:8664-10393 GCA_009712615.1 Methanobacterium sp.
CAATTATTGAGTGCCGTGGGCGGGATTCGAACCCGCGGCCTCACGGTATCCCAGGAAAAAGTCAGAGCACTTGCTTAATACCCTATGAGCCGTGCGCTCTAACCAACTGAGCCACCCCGGCATGGCTTATATGCTGTTTGATATCATATCACTTAAACCTTTCTATGGGGGCTATTAATACAGATATTCTTATTATTAATTAATGGAGAAATCCCTAAAATTTGTACTACAAAAAAATTGAAATCACTTGAAATATTATATTAAAAGTTAGAATCAAATATTTTTTTAAAGGCTGGTGACATCCATGGATGAACATGTTATAGAAGCCTTGGGTAAGGCTTAGATTAGAGTAAAAAATGGGAAAGTAGTGGAAGTTGGTGAACCTAAAATTGATTACTGTCCAATATTTGACAAGTACAGGGGAATTAAAAAGTTTACACCCGAAACAATAAAGGAAAATATTGAATTTAGAATAGATGATTTCGGGATGTGCACCGAAGATCGGACCATGAGGATGCATGATTTTCTTTCCTTTGGAATATCAGAAACTCTCACAACCATTTTAGAAGAAGGTGAAATCGACGCCGTTGTCAGTGTTTGTGAAGGATGTGGCACAGTCATACTGACAGAACCTGATCTTGTTCAGGGTACAGGGGGACGAGTTTCAGGATTGGTGAGTACGTGTCCCATTGAAAAATTGATGGAAGAAGTTGGACAAGATAAAGTTTTAGATCCCGAGAATGCTTCAATAGACCAGATAGCCGGCACATTAAAAGCGATTGAAATGGGATTTAAAAATATAGCAGTAACCATAGTGTCTGCAGATGATGCAATAAGACTCCGAGAGATTGAAGCGGAAAAGGATGTAAATATTTTCATATTCGTGGCACACGTTACTGAAATGTCTGAAGAAAATGCCATAACCATATTTAATCATGCAGATGTTGTCACTGGCTGTGCATCAAAGTACATACGGAGTATTGGAAAAGAAAAGGAATATTTTGTTGCCGGTGATTCAATACCTATTTTTGGAGTTACAGATGCAGGAAAACGTTTTATGGAACTTAGAATCGAAAAAATAGGTGGAATTAAGGATAAAAAGGATCCAAAAATTCCTAAGCCGTTGATCTGATTAATTTTCTTAATCACTACAACAGGTTATAACCTGAATATAAATTACTTATTTAAGCCCAGCCTTGATATTAATTTGAATCTGGATCCATGGATATTTATATTTCAATCGAGACCTGCAAGGGCACGTATAAGGCTGCTTTGGGTGATGAGTCCAACTAGATTGCCATGATCATCTATCACAGGAATTCTCTGATATCCTTTGTCTGCCATTATTTTGGTGATCTCCACAATGGGAGTTTTTTTATCGGCAACCATCAGGTCTTTGCTCATTAAATCGTCAACCTTAAGAATAAGGGCTTCTCCACCTGCTAAAAGAATATCTCTGTGGGTTATCATACCAACGAGCTTACCTTCATCAACTACTGGAAGTCCTCCAACATTGCATCGCATCATTTTCAGTTTTGCAGCTGCCACAACATCTGTTCTAGAGGTCACATGAACCTCTTCTATCATGATCTCTTCTGCGACAAGGTTATCTTTCATGCTAATTGATCTGGACTTCGATATTTAAAATAGTTATTTATCCACCAGCATTGAATTTAAGGTTGCTAAATAAATGGAAGTTTATGGAATTTAGGATTTAAAAATCTAATTC
>WASR01000237.1:0-1439 GCA_009712615.1 Methanobacterium sp.
TTGCAAAATAAATATTGACAAATTCTCTTAAAATAAAATTAAAATCGAAAAAAAATGTGGTTAAAAAAAATGAATGTTTATAATGAAAGTTTGGAAATTCTTTCCATGGCTTCCTTGGTATTTTCTAATGTGTTGAATGCTGTTAACCTGAGGTATCCTTCTCCGCTTGGTCCGAATCCGACTCCAGGTGTTCCAACAACATTTGCCTCTGCCAGTAAGAGATCGAAGAATGACCATGAATCCATGTTTTCAGGTGTTTTGACCCATATGTATGGTGAGTTGACTCCTCCATAAACATCTAGGCCTAATTCTTCCATGCTGTTTTTTATTATCTTGGCATTTTCCAGGTAGTAGTCTATGTTTTCTTTGATCTCTTGCTTGGCTTCTTCTGTGTAAACTGCTTCTGCTGCTTTTTGTACAGGGTATGAGACTCCGTTGAATTTGGTTGTTGTTCTCCTGTTCCAGAGCGGGTTTACGTCATGTTTTTTACCCTCTGAATCCACGGCTTTAACCTGTTTTGGTACCACAACAAATGCACATCTGGTTCCTGTGAATCCTGCATTTTTGGAGAAGCTTCTAAATTCTATTGCAACATCCTTTGCACCTTCAATTTCATAGATGCTTCTTGGTATGTCATCTTCTGTTATGTATGCCTCGTAGGCGGCATCGAAGAGTATGATGGCATCATTTTCACGTGCATATTCCACCCATTTTTTAAGGTCTTCCTTTTTAAGGGCTGTTCCTGTTGGGTTGTTTGGGAAGCATAGGTATATGAGATCAACTGGGGATTCTGGTAGTTCCGGTATGAAGTTGTTCTCTGCTGTTGATGGCATGTAAACCACTCCATCGTACCTTCCACTGTCCTGCATGGTTCCTGTTCTGCCTGCCATCACATTACTGTCCACATATACTGGGTAAACTGGGTCAGTTACTGCTATAACATTGTCTAATCCGAAGATTTCCTGTATGTTTGCTGTGTCGCATTTGGCTGCGTCACTTATGAATACTTCGTCGGTGTCAAGTTCAATTCCACGGGCCTTGTAATCATTTTCTATGATTGCATCTATGAGGAAGGAGTAGCCCTGTTCTGGTCCGTATCCCATGAAGGTTTCGGAGTTTCCCATCTCTATAACTGCTGCTTTAAATGCTTCAATAACTGCCTTTGGCAGGGGTTTGGTCACATCCCCTATACCCATTTTAATTATCTGTGCATCAGGATTTTCAGTTTGAAATTTTTCAACCCTTCGGCTTATCTCAGCAAATAAGTAGTTACTCTCTAAAAGGAGGTAGTTTTCATTGATTTTAACTGACATTTTTTAACCTCTAATAAACTTTTTTTTTTATATTTACATTCAGCATTCTCATTTTTACAAGTTAAAACAAATCTAATCTGAAGTTTCGTTCTCGTAAATTTTTATGATTTTCATGAATAAATTATT
>WASR01000237.1:1449-10337 GCA_009712615.1 Methanobacterium sp.
GTTCTTATTTATGTGCAAAGTATAACTTGATCTTGGTGTAGGTGACTTCATCCACCCTTGCAAATCCAATTCTTTCAAGCTGTACAACATCGTCTACTTCTAGTTTGGAAGCTGATTTTTCTATGAAACCCTTCTTTACTGTTGCATCGGGCATCACAAGATCTGCTTCTATTGCATCCTTTGCTGGTACCCACTGCACTATCATTGCCTTTACTTTCTTTGCATCTTCAAGGTCACTGCTGTGGTACATGGTTTTCCCATCTTCAAATATGAGGTTTATTCCATCCATGAGTCTGAGCACATGGCCTTCACCTGTTTTAGTGATGTCCTCCATTGTTAAGTAGAGTTCAGGTTCGATCAAGAGTTCCCTCATTCCACGTTCTGTATGGTCCGGGTGTAGCGGCCTTTCAACTATTTTATGTTCGGATTCTGGCAGGTTTTCAATGATTACACGTGTTGGATTGTCAACATAGAAGTATCTGTTGGATGTTTCCTCAAGTATCTGTCTGTTCAGTCCAAAAATTTTCTTCCAAGAAACCACTGCATCGGATATTTTTGGTCCAATTTCCATTATTAGTTCCTTTATTGCTTCGGGTTTGATTCCCCTTTTAGCTATGGCCCTTATGGTTCCAAGTCTTGGATCGTCCCATCCCATGTAGAGTCCTGTTTTTATTCCTTCGCGTGCCTTGGATGTGCTCAGTGCCACATCTTCCATTTTGAGTCTTCCGTAGTGTATGAATTCTGGTATCTTCCATCCGAAGTGATTGTACATGTAGCTCTGCTTTTCACTGTTTGCCAGGTGATCCTTTCCCCTGAGCACATGGGTCACTCCCATGAGATGGTCATCCACAGTCACCGAGAAGTTCATCATTGGATATATTTTGTACTTGTTACCTGTTCTCGGGTGTTCATAATCAACAACCCTCATGGCAACCCAATCCCTTATTGCTGGATTTTTATGAGCTATATCTGTTTTAACCCTGAGTACTGCTTCGCCTTCATCCATTTCAGGCATCTTTTTCCAGAGATCCATACTTACTTCTGGAGCTGTTTCACGGCATGGGCATGGTTTTGCCTGGTCCTTCAATGTTTTGAAGTCTGCTCCGTTACATGTGCACATGTAGGCCTGTCCGAGTTCGATGAGTTTTTCTGCGTACTCGTAGTAGATCTCCATCCTGTCACTTTGGATGTACTTCTCCTGCCATTGAACTCCCATCCACTTCAGATCTTCCTCCATCATATGGTAAGCTTCAGGGTCTACCCTTCGAGGGTCTGTATCTTCTACCCTAAGAATTAGCTTACCTCCATACCGTTTAACGTATTCGCTGTTGAGTATGGCTGCCCTTGAATGTCCGATATGTAGGGGGCCCGATGGATTTGGTGCAAATCTGAGCACAACTTCACCATCAACATTTGGAAGTTCTGTGAAACCCTTCTCCTCCACGGGTTTTTTCTCCTTCATACCACCCAGCTTATCAAGTTCAACCACCTGTTCATCTGGATCCATTGAGTTAACCTTTGAAACTAACTGTGCTGCTAATTTTGAAACTGTTTTAGCATCCGATCTAAGTTCAGGATTACCTGCCATTATGGAACCTATGACAGCACCATTACTTGCCTGACCCTTGTGTTTAACAGCGTTCATGAGTGCATGTTTGTATACAATTTCTTCAATATCATTAATGAAAACCAACTCCAAATAATTTAGTAGTGTAATAAAAATTATTCATCTACAAAAGCTATCATCATAAACCAAAAACTGAAGCATACAATTTCTTTACTTCCTTTTATTTTGTTTAAGTGAACATTCACAATATCTATCAATACTCTAATTTGAATTTATCCCCTAATATTCATTTTATTCGTTGCAAAATAAAAATTTAAAATTTCAAAAAAAGTTCCAAAATCAAATGTTTAAACAACTCATTCAACCACTTTCCAACAATGATTCTGTATGAACTGTGGTGGTGTTCTAAAAAAAAAATATTTTTCTGGTATAAAATAAGAGCCAGTGGATACTGTATTCAGATATGTACCGACTTTGTGAGGTAGAATCTTAAAAATATCTTGAATTTTATTCTGTAAAAATGGAAGTGCGTGTCCTTGATTATCAGGCCCTCTCAAAATACCCTGAATCAATGGACAGATAAAATTTTTTTATGAATTTATGAATTTCCACCAGTTCCATTTTAATGAATTCTTTCAACAACAAAGTCTGCTATCATTGAAAGTGATTCTTTAGCCTCTGAATCTTCAAGTTCATCCAATAAAGTTTTTGCGGTGTTGATATTGTCGAGTGCAATGTTCTTTGCGTAGTCTATTGAACCGTACTTGTTGAAGAGTTCAAGTGCCCTTGTAACGTTGGTATCATCTTCAGCTTCAAGGATGGCTATTAACTCTTTTTTATCTTCGGGTGAAGCTTTTGACAGGGCGTTTACAACCATCAGTGTCATTTTACCCTCTACTATGTCGCTTCCAACTGGTTTTCCAAGGTCCTCTTCGTCGCTCACAACATCGAGGTAGTCGTCCTGTAGCTGGAATGCTAGGCCAACCAGTCTTCCGTATTCTGAGAGTAGTTCCACTTGTTCTGGTGTTCCTCCACCTATGATGGCTCCTGACTTGGTGGCTGCAGCTATAAGTGCTCCTGTTTTTTTGTAGATCATGTTCATGTAGGCTTCTTCACTCACATCGAAGTTTCCTTCGAAGCACATGTCCGATGCCTGGCCTTCACATATTTTTATACATGAATCCACAACTGTTTTGAGGGCTCCAACCACACGTTCGTAGCTCACATTGTTTATTGGTGTTTCAAGAACTGTTTCAAATGCCTTTGAGAACAGTGTGTCACCTGCGAGTATTGCCATGGGTTCTCCCCATACCACATGTACTGATGGTTCTCCCCTTCTCATATCGTCTGCATCCATGATATCGTCATGGATGAGTGAAAAGGTGTGGATTAGTTCCACAGCAGCAGCTGTTTTAAGAGCTTCTTCTGGAGCTCCTCCCACAGCAACTGCACTTAATACAACCATTGAAGGTCTGATTTTCTTTCCACCTGCTTTTATTAGATGTTGTGATGATTTTTTAAGTTCTTCTGGATCAACAGTGCTGAGTGAGTTCTGAATTTCCTCGTCAATGTCACTAGAGTACTTCTTTAAAATGTCAACTACTTCCATTAAATTCCTCCATTAAACACCTGTGCCTGTCCATTACGTAATATATGAATGTCATTTCCTAATTTGTATCCTTCTTCTTCTGCAAGTTCAGTGTAAGCTGCAAGCATGTTTAGATTTCCATGTGAAGGTATTAGATGTTTTGGATCAAGCATTCTTATGAAGTCTCTGTGATCTTCCTTTCCTGCATGTCCTGACACATGTGCATTTGTAAATATTCTAGCACCACTAGATTTAAGTCTTCGCTCCATGAGATTACGGTTGGCAATGTTCATTGGGTTGGGTATGACAGATGCTGATATAACAACATTGTCTCCAGGTCTAACATTGAACATGGTTTTTCCAGCTGCAATTCTTGGAAGGAGTGCGTCTGGTTCTCCCTGATGTCCTGTTGTAACCAGCACATATTCAGATCTGTTTTCATCTGCCCTTGCCAGTGCCCTGTTAACAGCCTTTGGACTGCCATATATACTTGCACTCTTTGGAAGTTTGAGTATTCCCATGTTCTCTGCCATTGTACAGAACCTTTCCATGGACCTTCCAAGCAGGAGTATTTTACGTTTACTTTCACTTGCTATGTTACAGATGGCCTGGATCCTCTCGATATGGGATGAAAATGTTGTTATTATCATTCCAGTATCTTCTTTGAGGGGTTCTTCCATGATGTCCTTGAGAACTAGTCTTGCAACCTTTTCACTGTGAGTTTTAAGTTGATCATCCTCTGCTGCTCTTGTTGTGTCTATTATAGCTGCAAGAACACCTTTACGTCCCAGTTCTCTGAATCTCTGGTAGTCCGGTGGTGGTGAAAGTGTCTGGTGATTGTCAAATTTAAAGTCGTTTGAGTAGACTATGATACCTTCTGATGTGTGAAGTGCAGGTGTGACTGTTTGTGGTATACTGTGTGTTGTCCTCACAAACTCCAGTGTTATGTCTGGAGATATCTGCATCTTCTCTCCACTGTTTAGAACTTTGAGTGGATTGGTTACCTTGAACTTTCTCTCTCCCTTAATGGTTTTTTCTATTAAAGCCATTGTGTAGGGTGTTGCTATTAATGGTGCTTCGTATCTGTGGGCTAATTTTGCCACTGCACCTATGTGATCCAGGTGTCCGTGGGAAAATACTATGGCCCTGACCTTTCCATCAACATCCTTCATGAGTGTGTCGTCGGGAATTATTCCCCTTTCAATAAGGTCTAAACTGTGCATTCTCGCTATGTCTGTGTCTTCGTGGATATGGATTCTGTCGAGGTGTATTCCCATGTCGAAGATGACAACATCTTCACCAACCTTAACGGCTGACATGTTCTTTCCAACTTCCTCGTATCCTCCTATCGCTATTACTTCAACGCTCATTCTACTGATCTCCTCGCGTATATACTGGTTTGGAATCCCCTTTCATTTAGCCATTCCCTTGTTTCTCCCTTGATTACAAGGTCTGATTTTTTCAGTTCGGCTATGTTAGAAGCTCCAACTAGGAACATTGCAACGCGGAGTTCCTCATTAAATTTATTTATTCTGTTTACTACTTCTTCGTGACCGGAGTAAGCATCTTTTAAGAGTGGAAGTGCAATTCCAACTGCATCTGCTCCTAAAGCTATGGCTTTAGCAGCATCCAATCCGCTTCTAATTCCTCCGGATGATATTACTGGTATTTTAACTGATTGACATATTTCTACTGTGCTCACTGCTGTGGGTATTCCCCAGTCCCAGAAAGCATCACCCATGGTTCTGTCCTGGGCACGGTAGGTTTCAACTGCAGCCCAGCTTGTTCCGCCGGATCCTGCAACATCTATTGCACTTACACCGGCCTTTTCAAGGGTTATAGCATCTTCTGCCTTGATACCTGCACCCGTCTCCTTGGCAATGATTGGTGTTTCAAGTGTGCTTGTCATTTCTGTTATGGATTCAATATGTCCCCTCGCATCCACATCTCCCTCAGGCTGTATAGCCTCCTGTAGTGGGTTTAAGTGTACTGCAAGTGCATCTGCATCTATCATTTCAATGGATTTTTGGGCCAGTTCGATTTGCTGGCATCCGATGTTTCCTATTAAAAATGCATCAGGTGCTTCTTCCCTCACAACTGTGTAGGTTGATGCAAGTTCAGGATGTTCAACTGCAGCCCTTTGACTCCCAACTCCCATTCCAATGTTCAGGATGTTGGCAGATCTTGCGAGTGTTCTGTTAATAATTTTGGCAGATGGATGTCCTCCTGTTATTGCAGATATTATGAAGGGTGAATTGAGTTTTTTTCCGAGCAGATCTATTGAGAGATCTATCTCTTTCATGTTCACCTCTGGAAGAGCTTTGTGGATGAGTTCAACATCACCCAGTCCAGTTTTCTTTCTGTACTCTACGTCACAATTTTTGCAAAGGAGTAAATGTTCTAATTTTCTGTCTGAAATCATTTTTTTTATTCCTTCATGTTTTTTTTATCTAATTAGGGTTCCTATTTCTTTTTCACCATTTAAGGCACGTTTAATGTTATTATTTGTATTAGCATTGATTATTTCAGATTTTATCCCATTTTTAGCAATTTCAAGGAGTTCGTCTATTTTTCCACCCATTCCACCTGTGACATCAACTGTCTTTGTTGAGTCCAGTGAAAGAACATCCTTCCTTGATGTTATCACCTTGATAAGCTCGGCATCTGGATTGTCCTTGGGATCCTGGTTGTAGACTCCATCCACATCTGAACCTAAAACCACGAGTTCTGGTTTGAGATTTTCTGCCAGATATTTGATGAGCTGATCACCTGATACAACTGCCATCTTGATTTTTTCGTTGGCATCAAGCACAACATCACCGTAGATGACTGGAACAAATCCTAACTCCAGGTACTCTTTTATGAGATCTAGGTCAGCCTTTATTATTCGTTTGTTTTCGGTTTTAATGAATGATGACGGCTGTATTGATACTGTGGGTATTCCCTGTTTTTGCAGGTGTTCACAGACCATGGCATTTAAGTCTTTTACAGAGTTTTGTGTCTTTGAAAATCCCTGTTTCTTTCTTTCAAGTTCTTTTTCTGTGTTTATTTCGGCCCCAATTTCATATTCTTTGGCATAAAGATGGCCGTATGAACCTGCTCCATGAACTACTATGAGACTTTCATATGATGATTCTGAAATTTCTCTACATATCCTGGTTAAATTTTCTGTGTCCAAGGTAGGTTCTGTTGCATTTTTACGGGTTATAACGCTTCCACCGAGTTTTAGTATTATCAATTAAGCACCGTTTTTAGCTTTGTTTTACTTTTCTATTGTCTGGGATCAAAAATCTCAGATCCACAGCCTTCGTGAGGAATGATTACATTAACACTTCCTGTTTAACAGGCTGTGTTGACTTCGAATGTTTTATCCCCAAATTTATGAGTGATTAGTTTAAGTTTATGAGTTGATTTCGTGGACCTTTTAACCATTTGTTTACTATTAATGGGTTAGTTTGTCTTTGAGATTTTATTCCTGTGGATTTTCGAGTCTTACTCCATTTTGTGCCACATTTATCTTGAATGCCCTTTCAAACTGGTTTATGCTTGATACAACTTCTTCTTCCCTTCCAGGACAGTAAGCTATCATGCTTCCCCCACCACCTGCACCTGTAAGTTTTGAACCCATGGCTCCATTATTTCTGGCTGTGAATACCATTTTTGATAGTTCTTCGGTGTTCACTCCTATGGCGTCTAGTAATCCATGGTTTATGTTCATGAGTAGTCCTATGGTTTTATGGTCGCCCTTGATAAGGGCCTGTCTTGCACCGTTTGCCACTGCTTCCATTGAATCCAGTATGGGATTGATTACTTCGGGTCTTGCTTCTTTTTTTTGTCTGACTAGTTCAACCAGTTCTCCTGTGTTTCCCCTGGTTGATGTGTAACCTATCACTATGGGAAGTTCTCCAGATATTTCTAGTTTGACTAGTTTTTGAGGATTTTTTGAGAGGTAAATTACCCCACCGTGTGTACTGAGCGATGTGTCTATGGGACTTGCGGCTCCTTGTACATCTAGCTCAACTTGGTGGGCAAGATTTGCTATGCTTTCATTTGTTAGTGCGATTTGGTTGAAGCTTGCTGCAGCCATTATGGTAGCTACCGTGATCGCTGCCGATGATCCGAGTCCAGCTCCGATGGGTAAGTCAAGCCTGACATCAACATCAACAGAATCCACTGTTTCGGCCTTGATAAGTGCCTTCATGACATATTCAAGAATTCCCCTCTGCATCTCACTGCCATTTTCAAGTTCAATGCTCTGATTTTTAAGGTCTAAAAATCCTGACACCCCAAGATCTCCGATCTTAACATGGGTCAGATGATCTTCACGTGGGGATATGGTCACATACACCCTCTTATCAACTGCAGCTGCTATTGCAGGTTTACCATAAACCACTGAATGTTCACCAAATAGTATGGTTTTTCCAGGGGCAGATGCTGTAACCTTTCTTGAATCTAACATGATGGATCAGTAGAGTTTTCTGAAATTATCTGTAAATATTTCTTGTGGTACTTGTTGAGTACTGTTTAAATCATGAAAATCCCAATTAAGAGATTCTAAGTCCTAAACTAATCTAATTTAACTATTCAAACTATTTTTTTCATGTTCAATCTTTATTTATTAATTCTGTTTTGATGGGTTTAAATTGAAATGATCGTGAAATTTATTATTTAATTCATGTCCTATACAGGATATTCGCTGGGATTTTTATTCCGGGGTTAGAATGTTCCTGGTTGGAAATTCAGATATTCTTTTAAAGATTCATGGTTTTGAATTTTTTTTTCAAAGTTCAGATTCTCTAAATGATCCATGGCCTGTTATTTTTCCATGGATGAACTTTCTCTGTTTTTTTATCTGAATACCATCGATGCGTAGGCAACCACTGAACTGTCATCGCCTGTTGTGTCTCCACTTGTGGCGTATTTTTTTAGTTCGGATGAATTTGCTCCCATCTGTTTTACTGCCGTGAGTGTTGCTGCAACTGGACCGTATCCACACATGGTTACGTTTTGTTTGGCCACAACATTCATCATGCGTTTTTCATCCATTGCATTTATGGCTTCTATTACTTGCATATCCTGTATGTATGCCTGTTTTTTTGGCTGATAGTGTGTAAAGTCCGTGCTTGCTATGACAACCACGTCTCTATCTAGTTCTTCTGCAGCCTGTACAATTGAAACACCTATCTCCATCGATGTTTGGAGGTCCTGCATCCACATGGTGACTGGTACGAATTTGAAGTCTGGATCTAGGTACTGGAGAAACGGCAGCTGTACTTCTGCACTGTGTTCCCTTAGGTGTGCATCTGGATTTGAGTCCATAATTCCTGTTTTTTCCATGAGCAGATCTGCAAGGGCTTCATCTATCTTTACATTTCCCAGTGGTGTTTCCCATGATCCCTGGTTCATGGTAGATACTCCTGATCCCAAGCCTGTGTGGTTGGGACAAAGTACTATGAATGTTTCTGGAAATCCGTCCTCTGCTATATCATGGTAGCTGTGTGCTGCTACTGGTCCGGAGTAGATGTAACCTGCATGGGGTGCTACAACACCCTTTATATTTCTTTTATTCCCAATTTCAGGAATAGTTCCAGGACCTAAACTGTTTTTAAAGCACCATTCTATTTGTTTTCTAAGCATTTCAGGGTCTTTTTCATAAAAAAGTCCTGCAACAGCAGGTTTTCTTATCATTTATACACCTTCTTCAAGCTTTATAATGTCTCGAAACAAATATCC
>WASR01000313.1 GCA_009712615.1 Methanobacterium sp.
AGATATGTAAACTTTTTTAATCAATACTATTGATAAACTTATCAGTTTTTTTTAATGATGTTCTTGGAGGAATTATAGAATACAATTTAAATCAAGCATGATCCTTCACATATTAAACTGTTCAGAAATATGTTGGTTACATGAAAACGAGAAGATACATTTTAAAAAGCCCATGAAACACCAGATTTGTTTGTTCAATTGGAGTATTGAATTTTTGTTCTTCAAAAATATTACTAATCCCACAAAAAATTAGACATGTTGTGCAAGTGTAAAATGATATTAGGTAATAACTATACAAATGCCCATAACTGAACTTAAAATGATGAAATTAGATCAGTAATTCGAATTTACAGATCACAACAACATTAAATACGATGTGAACATGATTAAGAGTGAGAAAAAGTTACGGATTCAATGAAAATTATGAACTTTTAAGACAGGTTTCAGGATGAATTGGTTATTTTTTTTTAGATTAATACATTTAAGTGATACAAATGAGGGTTTCAATAACTTCTGGAAGGGCTGAAGGCCCAACAAAACTGAATACATTTGACAATGCATTGCTAAACGCAGGAATAGGTGATGTGAATTTAATAAAAGTTTCAAGTATACTTCCCAAGGATGCTGAGATCGTTCCGGTACCTGAATTAACGCCGGGCGATATGATAAATTCTGTACTGTCCTATATTTCATCGGATAATGAGGGGGATCTGATATCTGCGTTTGTGGCAGTTGCAATTGCCGATGAATTTGGATGTGTTGTTGAAAACACTGGAATAAACAGAAATCCTGACGATGTGAGGAATGAAGCAGAAGAAATGGCCCGTTACATGGTTGATGTGAGGGGTATGAAACTGAAGGAAATAATAATAGAAGGAAAGAGTCATATAGTAAAAAAACAAGGAGCAGTTGTTGCGGCAGTTGTATACCTTGATTAAAGTTGTGATGAAATGAAACCCAATGATATCAATTTTTGGAGTGAAGTATCTGAAGAAATAATGGTTGAAGCCCACGAAGCTGTCAAACCACTTGTTGGAAAAAAAGAAGCAGGTAAGGTAGTTAAAATGGGTGCTGATGGCACTCCAACTAAACTTATAGATATCGTTGCAGAGGATAAAGTTGTCGAAGTTTTAAAGAGTACGGGGAGACCTGTGACTTTAATAAGTGAAGAAATAGGCGAATTAAAAATTGGTGAAGGAAGATCAGAAGCAGTTTTTGTTGTAGATCCTCTTGATGGTACCAGAAATGCCCTAAAAAATATTCCAGCATACGGAATTTCAATAGCTATTTTAGATGGAAATTCGGCTCATGCTACTGATTTAAAATTAACGGACATTGAAATGGGGTTTGTTAAAAATTTCGCAAACAACGATGTTTATCATGCAATAAAGGGTGGGGGAGCATGGTTGAACAAAGAAAAAATTAGCCCCTCCAAAAGAGTGGATGTGGCAGGTTCATCAATAGGGGCATATATTTACAGGGCGGATATGTCAAAGATTGACAAATTATGTTCAACAGTTAGAAGCATGAGAATTTTAGGGTCTGTCGCAATTGAACTGTGTTATGTTGCAAATGGGACCTATGATGCCTTTCTTGATATTAGGGGCAACATGAGGGTCATGGATATTGCCGCAGCAAAGTTAATAATTGAAGAATCCCATGGTCTTGTAACCGATGAAAAATGCGAACCATTGATAAATGATTTGAATGTTCTTGAGAGAACATCCATAGTAGCATCTTGTAATAAAAATTTTCACACTCAAATAATATCTATTTTGGGAGGAATTTAAATGCGAATAGGAGTAGTGGCCCGTTTTGATGTTGAAGAAGCAGTTGAAATGGCTGAAAAAATAGTTGAATTTCTCATGGAAAATGAAGTTGAAACTTTGATTGATTCTCAATTGGCAACACACCTAAAACAACACGAAGGTATTGCCTCAGATCTAGAGGATATGGATGTTGATATGGTTGTTGCAGTTGGTGGAGATGGAACCATACTTCGAACACAGGGAATTATCAACCGCAAAAAACTTCCATTAGTGGGCATCAATTAAGGTGCAGTGGGATTTTTAACTGAAATAGATCCTGAAAATGCTTTAAATGCATTGGAACAGGTTTTAAATGGTGATTATTTTGTGGAAAAACGTACACAGCTTAAGATATGCCACAACAAACAACTTCACACGGCCCTCAACGAAGTAGTGCTGATGACACAAAAACCTGCCAAAATGCTCCATATTGAGATAAGTGTGGATGATGAAGTTGTGGAGGAACTTAGGGCAGATGGATTGATAGTTGCTACTCCAAGCGGTTCCACAGCCTATTCCATGTCTGCAGGCGGACCCATAGTTGATCCAAGGGTTGATGCATTTATAATAGTGCCAATTTGTCCATTCAAACTCGGTGCAAGGCCATTTGTAGTGCCAAACAACAGCGTGATCAAGGTCAAATTTTTACGTAAAGGAAAGAAGGCTGTGGCTGTAATAGACGGTCAGCAGGTCGAAGAAATTGATTACATGGATGAAATCATTTTTAAGAAGGCAGATAACTACGCCTATTTTGTGAGACTATCCAAAAACTTCTACAAACAGGTTCGGGAAAAACTCCAAGGGGATGTATAGTTCCATGGACTATCTGGTTGTTGACATGACCCATGGAGGACTTTTAATTGCTTCAGAATTATCCAAACTCCCTGAAACACATGTGTATGCGTGGGATATTTATGGAACTTTGGATGAATCTGCAATGGAAGAATATTCTTCTAACAATTTAAAATTTGTTGATGGAGAAAGTTTTAAAGAGGCTGAAGAGTTAACAGTTGTTAGTCCAGTGCACTGTAAATTACAAAGACATGTTGATATGACTCATCATGATGTTGTAAAATTTATTTTGAACGATAAAATAACTGTTCCAATTGTTGAAGTGACAGGTGTTAAGGGGAAAACAAGTGTTGTTTGGATTTTAAAGGAGATTCTAAACCATAAAAAACCATTAGTTCTAAGTAGCTTAGGGGTTGAAGTGTTCGATGGAACAAAATGGGTAAAACTCAAAGAAAACATAAGTATTACTCCGGCCAGTATAATTGAAGCATGGAAACTTGCAGAAAATTATGAAGTTGGAATATGTATATTTGAAACATCCCTTGGAGGGACAGGATTAGCTGATGTGGGTGTTTTAACCAATATTGCCGAGAATTATTCCATAGCAGGTAACTCAAGCAATGCCAGCAAAGCCAAGTCCCAGATATTCAAGAGCAAAGTTGTTGCTTGTGATCAGGAATCATTTGATTCTGAGTACTTCGAATTCAAGGAGAAAACCAACACATTTGGAATTCTTAACAAATCAAAAATCCTACCAAATCTAACTGCAAAAAATATCAAATACAGCTTCGATAAAACAGATTTTGATGTGCAACTCTCTCATTTTAAAACAATTAACAGTGGTATAATTGAAGGGACAATTAAACTCAGCACATTTGCACCAGCACCCATTCACATAAACAATGTTCTTGCAGCAGTTTCAGCATCTGTAATGTTGGGAATATCGGAAGAGATGATCAGAACAGGACTTTCACAATTCAAAGGTTTGAAGGGTAGAACCACAATAAAGGAATTAGATGGGGTTAGAATTGTGGAGGAAATCAATCCAGGACTCAATGTCACTGCTGTGGAAGAAGCCATCAAGATGATGGGGGAAATTGATGATGTAGCTGTAGTTTTCGGTGGAAGATATGGTGTAACTTGTGAGGAGATAGACGAAAATTCTGTTTCACAAGTATTAAACAGAATAAACGACGAAACAAAATTAATATTGGTAGACGAGCTAGGAAAAAATGTTAATGATCTACTGAAGAGAAATTCTATTTATTATAACAATTTAAAAGATGCTGTAAGTCATGCATTAAAAACTAACTCTCGTAATATCTTAGTTATTTATAGATCCAACTATTCAGACTTAGAAAAAAGATAATTGCTGATTATTTTGTGTGTATGGTAACATTTATTAAACATATACAAGAATCATTCATTAGGGGATTTAATAAAAACTATTCCTGATCACAGTTCAAAATATTACAGAACATACTTTAAATTTGTATCTAAGAAATTTTAAGTTCTATAATCAATTTTAATGTGAAAATATTATCATGATGAAATTTCTTACTGGAGATGATTTTTTTGAAGGTTGGTACCCGTGGAAGCAGTCTTGCAACATATCAAACCAAGACTATAATTAATGAACTGTCCATAGTTACAGATGAGAAAATTGATATTGAAATTATCAAATCTACTGGGGATAAGATACAGAATTCACAGTTATACAATATTGATGCTAAGGGGATATTCACCCGTGAATTAGACGATGCTGTATTAGATGGAACTGTAGATTTCGCAGTACACAGTTTGAAGGATCTGCCAACTGAACTTGAAGGAGACCTTGAAATTGTTGCTGTGCCTGAAAGGGAGTCTCCAAATGAAGTTTTAGTTTCCAAGTTAGGATGGGATGAACTGCCAAAAGGTGCAACTGTTGGTACCAGCAGTATCAGAAGGGAAGCTTTCTGTAACCATCATGACAAAGAATTTAATATAAAACCAATAAGAGGAAATATAGATACAAGAATAAAGAAAGTATTCAGTGGAGAATATGATGCTACAATCATGGCCGAAGCTGGTTTGAAGAGACTTGGGCTGACTGAATATATTAAGCAAAGGTTTTCGATTGAATATTTCACTCCTGCTGCTGGGCAGGGGGCAATTGCAGTTGTTGCAAGAAGTGATAGTGATGTTAAGGATGATTTAAAGAAGATAAATCACCTCAAATCTTTTCAGGAAGTCACTGCTGAAAAAAGGGTGCTTCTTGAAATGGGGGTTGGTTGTCAATCACCTTTGGGTGTTTCTGCAAGAATTAATGAGAATAAACTCAAACTTTGTGCTGTTCTTCTTACTCAAGAAGGAAAAATAGTTTCAAGGGTTATGGTTGAAGGTTCTGCAGATAAAGCCAGTAATTTGGGTTTAAAGGCTGCAAAACTTATGATGGAGGATTATATTTGAATAAGGTGAACGTTGGAGTAATCGGTGTCGGAGCAATGGGTTACAACCATGTTAGGGTTTATTCTGAACTTGAGAATGCTAACTTAATGGCTGTTTCAGATCTCATGAGGGGAACACTGGCAGAGGTTTCAAAGGAATTCAACACAGTTGGTTTTGTTGATTATGATAATATACTGAAGATGCCTGAAATAGATGTTGTAAGTGTTTGTGTGCCTACCACTTACCATTATGATGTTGTTATGAGTGCTATTGAACAAGGAAAACATGTTTTGGTAGAAAAACCTATAGCATTCACCCTTGATGAAGCAAAGGATATGGTTAACGCTGCCCATGAGGCTGGAGTTAAATTGGCAACGGGTCATGTAGAAAGATTCAACCCTGCAGTAGATGAGGCTAAACGTCTTCTAAATGATGGTGCTATTGGAGAGATTGTTTCTGCTTCAGCAAAAAGGGTAGGTCCATTTCCGCCAAGGATAAAGGATGTGGGTGTAGCCATAGATCTTGCAATACATGAAGTGGATATAATGTTTTATTTATTGAACAGTCCTGCTTCCAGAGTTTATGCAAACATGGGTAGCCGACTCGAAAAATGTGAATATGAAGATCATGCCGAGATTATGATGAAATTTGAAAATGGTGTAGTCGGTATATTAGAAACCAACTGGTTAACACCATATAAGAAAAGACAGCTTGAGATCACAGGGGTTGATGGTATTATTTCCATGGATTACATTGATCAGACTGTCGAAGTATATGGAAAAAATGCACAAAAGGTTGATGTGGCCCATACAGAACCTCTTAAGGATGAACTTCAATCATTTTTATCTTGTGTAGTAAATGATGAGGAACCTAAAATAACAGGTGAAGATGGTATTCATGCATTGAAAGTTGTGCTTGCTGCTATGAAATCTGCACAAAAGAAGATCGTTGTAAATATGAATGAATGTTAAGGTGCGTAACATGAATGAAAAACTCATTAAACGGGCTTATGAACTTAGAAATAGAGGTTTTACAACAGGAGAAATAGCTGATGAATTGAATGTTTCTAAAGATACTTCAAGATGGCTAATTTTGCAGGGAAAAGACAATAAAACCAGTGAAGAATCTGGAAAGGCACCAGTAGATTTTGCAATTAATTGGAACAGTCTAGGTGGAAGTTCTGTCAGGATGAAGTATGTATCTGCAGCTATGGCAGATATGGCACTTAAATATGGGGAGCCTGATGTAATTGTTGGTATCACTGTGAGTGGAATTCCATTTGCAACTATGATGGCCGAGATTCTCGGTGCAGATATCTCTGTTTTCCACCCTATAAAACACAGAAAGATGGAAGAAGATGCCAAGGGTGCTGTGAGCAGCAATTTTGCATCTGTGGATGGCAGAAAAGTCGTTATTGTTGATGATGTTACAACTAGTGGCAGAACCATAAGGGAAGCAGCTAAGGTTTATAAGGATCTTGGAGCAATTCCAATAGCAGTGGTTGTTTTAATTGATAAAGCAGGAATAGCTGAAGTGGAAAATGTGCCTGTAGAATCTTTAATAAGTGTTAGCAGGTTGGGATGATTTTTCCAACTTTTTTTTATCAAAAATATAGTCTACTGTAGAATCATGATTTAAAAAAAAATATTAAAGCCTGTATCTTAGTATGGCTCCAACACCACCAAACGCCCTTAAAAGTTGCATTCCTTCTTCAGTCTCTGTTGAAATAATTTCTACTTCAGAACCGACTTCTTCTGCTAACTCAACAAAATCATCTATGATATCAGTTGTTTCTTCAACCTTCATTCTTTCATTACAGTTAGAACAGGTTTTTTCAGGAATTGACACATCAGATTTCACAGTTTTTTCAGCTTTTGATCCACATGTAGGACATTCATAGTTCAATCTTTTGGATTTGAGGTCTTCGGAAAGTAAAAGTACTTCAACAGCACCCATCTGCAAATTTTGCCTGACTTCGGCTTCTCCATAAGATGCCAGTCCATGTTCATCAATTAATTCTACCAAAAATCTTTGAACTAACTTTTTCTCTCTAACAACATCTATTTCTGTCAAAACATCCATGGATTTTTCCATAACTTCCCTTATTCCAAATTCTCCAGTGTAGGATGTGTCAACGGTGGTGATGAGTTTGTTCTTTATTTCATGGTGCAAGTAGTCCCCTTCAACAAATTCTTCCTTAGTATGGCCGGGCCCACCAATAATTACTCCCTTAAGGTCTGGAACGCCTAAAAATGCTTCATTCATATGTGTTCCTATCCTTTTTAAAAATTCATGTGCAGCCAGATCTATCAACCTATCAAACCTTCGCTGTGATTGTCCTCCTGCTTTATGTTTTCCAGGAACACCACTGGTGAGGTTTTTTACTATGTCAATCCTTTTTCCGCGTAGAATGGCAATTGTGGCCTCCTTACGATCTATAACAGCAAGTCCGTAGACATCTTTATCCTCGATAATTTCTTCTAGGGGTTTAAGATAGAATGTGGAATCGCAGTGGTAAATATAGGTCTGGACAGGTTCAGGAGGCTCGAACATGTATGTTTCCATTTTCTCTGTTCCAGGGCCTCCTTTAGGTATCATTCCCACAAACAGCACCAAACCCTTTTCAGGAGGCTTGGGAAACAGCTTCATCCTTTGCATTATGACTTCGATTGCAGATTGAACATTTTTCTTGGTTTGTTTACTTTTGATGTTGGCACTCTGGCTAAGCTCCTCACGCATATGCTTAACAACATCACTGATCTGCTTTTCAGGTGGAATATAAACAGTTACTAATTCTGTACCTCTTCCCTTTTTGTCTGCTAACTCTTTAAGGGTTCTTTTTACTTCGTACAGCTCTTTAGATGATACTTCGCTCAAATTTTTTCACTCCTAAATTCTGGAATTATTTATATATATAATATATAAAATAGACCTTTTTAAAAATAATGAAATGAGTTTAAACACTTCAACTTACTTATGTTATATCTGTCTAAACTATTTATTATATTAAATTTAATTATCTTTGATGGTGATGAGATGAAGATAGTTGTTACAATAGGCGGTTCAATACTTATTAAGGATCATGATTACAAAAAATTCAGAGATTACGCAAATGTTCTGAAGAATTTAAGCCAAGATAATGATGTATTTGTAGTTGTAGGTGGTGGAAAAACTGCACGGGACTATATTGACATTGCTAGGTCTTTAGAAGTTTCAGAAGCAATGTGTGATGATGTTGGTATCGAAGTAACTAGGCTAAATGCAAAACTTTTAATTGCAGCGCTTGGCAAAGAGGCATACCCTGATGTTCCACATAACTTTAGAGAAGCATTAACCTATGCAAATTCTGGGAACATTATTGTAATGGGAGGAACTGAACCTGCTCACAGTACTGATGCTGTTGGAAGCATACTTGCTGAATTTGTGGGTGCAGATTTGCTTATAAATGCAACATCCGTGGATGGGCTTTACAACAAAGATCCAAATAAATATCCTGATGCTGTGATGTTTAAAGAGGTTAAACCATCCAAAATGATGGAGTTAATGTCTCATAACGACGTTAAAGCAGGAACTTATGAATTTTTTGATATGACAGCCATACAAATCATAAAAAGGTCTAGCATAAAGACAGTGATAGTTAATGGTGAAGATCCACATAATATATTAATTGCAAATGAAGGTAATATTGGAACCACAATTATTCCAGAATAAAATAAAGATTAACGAGGTTAAAAAAAATGACTGATCAACACAAGCACTGTCCAATGTGCCAAAAACCAATACCACTTTCTGAAAAATTTTGTTCACCAAAATGTGAACAGATTTACATGGAAAGACAAAATAAAGTCGCGAAAACTAGGAAAATGCTCTACATATTATTTGCAGCTTTTATCATAATCTGGCTGCTATTCACATTAAGGGGTCAATTAGGATTTTAAACTAATCCCTTTATATTCTATTTTTTTTAAAAATAAATAAAATTTGGGCATTTTTATAATGTTACGCCCATGTCAAGCTGTTCTGTAAGTTCTTTGTACCTGTTTCTTATGGTTACTTCTGTCACACCCGCTATATCTGCAACGTCCCTTTGGGTTTTTCTCTCTCCAAGGAGTACCGATGCAATGTAGAGTGCTGCTGCTGCAACTCCAGTCGGACCTCTGCCTGAGGTTAAACCTTTTTCCATGGCTTTCTCAATTATTTCGATGGCCTTGGATTGTACTTCTCCTGAGAGATTTAGTTCACTTGCAAACCTAGGTACATAATCTACAGGGGATGTTGGTGGTAGTTTGATGTTGAGTTCTCGGGTTAGGAACCTGTAAGTTCTTCCAACTTCCTTTTTACTCACTCTAGATACTTCTGCTATTTCATCCAAGGTTCTTGGAACGTTACATCTTCTGCATGCTGCGTAGAGTGAAGCTGCTACTACTCCTTCAATACTTCTTCCTCTGATGAGTTTGTTTTCTACAGCGTTCCTGTAAACAACTGATGCTGCTTCACGAACACTTCTCGGTAGTCCGAGTCTTGAGGAATCCCTGTCGAGTTCTGAAAGTGCAAATGCAAGGTTTCTTTCGGTGGCACCCGATATTCTGATTTTTCTCTGCCATTTCCTGAGTCTGTACCACTGTGCACGGTTTCTTGCAGGAATGTCACGACCGTAAATATCCTTGTTTCTCCAGTCGATCATGGTGGAGAGTCCCTTATCGTGAATGGTGTA
>WASR01000345.1:0-460 GCA_009712615.1 Methanobacterium sp.
GATAAGGACTAATTAAACTGATAAAAATTAATTAGATTGATAAATTGTAATAAAATAATTAATTTATTTAAAATGAAGTTATAATAAGGATGGCCGGCAGCGTCAAAAGCTTCCCATAGCCACTAAGCCACAGTACAACCAAAAACGCAGGAAGACTTTACTTCTGGGATCGAAACGAGACCAGGTGTAACCCATACCGCTATGACCGCCGAACCAATGAACATTACGAACAAAAACTCCGTAATGTTATGAAATTGGATACAGAAATATCACATTAACAATACTTATCCACGTATACTTTCACCCAATACTGAATACACCTAACTAAAATAACTACTCATCCATTCACAAAGAAACACATTCCTTGACGGTTTACGAAGCATTATTTATACAAAATATTAAACCTGCTACCTTCAAATGAAATCATACTGTCGGACGTTGGAAATATCAAGCTAAACAA
>WASR01000345.1:7970-9158 GCA_009712615.1 Methanobacterium sp.
TTAGGCTATCTCAGGAAAAAATGGAATATCCAGATAATTAAAGGATTATTTTGCGACTGCAAACATTTTAAGGACTTTTTAGAACAGCATCCAACTTTAAGCAGTAAGGTTCTGGCCGAGAGGTTGAAGGAACTTGAAGAAGAGGGCATTGTCGAAAAAAAATCAGTGAATTCCACCCAGACAGAGTACTGTCTCACAGAGAAGGGTCTGAGGTTGAATAAAATTATCTATGAAATGTTTGACTTTGCACTGGATGAAGTTATGAAGGATGAAAAGAGTGTCCAAAAAAAGAAAGAATCCAGGGAATATCTAAAGAAATGCTTAATAACAGAGCAGTCATGATGATAAGATCAATTGATGATTCTTTATTTTGGGCTTGGATGCTTAACTTTTGTATATAACTAAAAAAAAATTAGTACAGTGGGTGAAGTAATTGGTTGATATAGTAATTATGGTGTCCATCATCTCAAGCATTAGTTCAATTATACTGGCAATATTTGCCATATTATTCTCCATGAGAGTCGAAAAAAGACTCAAAAACAATTTTTTAAAGTTAAAAGAGGTTATGGATAATAATCATGAACGAACTAAGGAAGTTCTGGCCAACATCGACAGCGAAGCTGCGGAGATCAAAACAGTGGTGCATGAATCACAGATGGAACTGAAAAAAGAATTCCTAAACATCATGTACGACAGCGGTATTCCCGTACAAAAGGACGAAAAGATGGAATAGATCCAAAATTATTTAAATCTTTATCCGGGTTATATATTGCTTAAAAAGGCTGTTTAAACTTTTTTTTCTGAAACGTTAATTGTTTATTCCCTCTGAAACATAATAATATATTAGGTGATAAAATATGTTATTCGTAGCAGAGCATACACACCCTGCCTCTGAATGTCCTATGTTATCAGACGCCGGGAAAGATATGATTAAAGAACTATTTTCTGAAGAAAATATAAAGAATGCAGGAATTGAACTTGTTGGGGCATATATGAGCTGTCCTGTTGATGAAAGCTCGATGCATAAAGGATACTTTATAATTGAAGCTCCTGACAAGGAAACCATAGTCAACTTCTTTGGTCCCATGAAGTTGTTAGAGCTAAGAGAGGTTAAACCATTCAGTGAAATCGCGAAAACTTTGTAGAAATATATTACATTATTTTTTTTCAACTGTTATTCAATACAGT
>WASR01000345.1:9168-9690 GCA_009712615.1 Methanobacterium sp.
GTAGAGCATATTTTTCGAAAATAAATATTTAGGAATTTCTTGAATCCATAAGCTGATATATCCAATTCTGGGTATGACAAAAGGTTTGGAATCAATCATTATCACCTTGGATATTATTTTCTTGATATTGGGTATGGATCTTGTACGTGATTGTTATCACCCTTTATCGTGTAGAAATTACCTTCATCACTTGTTTGTTTTGCTACAACTCGGTGGATAACCGATTTATTTTCGTACCAAGCAGCTTTATAAACTATTATATCCCCAACTTCGATTGAGCTGGGATTATAATCAATTAAAACTATGTCCCCTTTGTAAAGAACAGGCTCCATACTTCCAGATGAAACAACATTTAATTGGTGTGCTATCATAATCCCATTATGAAAATTGTAATATAGATTACAATTTCTTTGACTTCCATCTTGAACCCCTAAAAAAACCAAAGTACAAAAAAAATGGGCTTAGTTCAATTTTCATATATCCATTCTTCTAAAAGATCTCCTCCTATTGTAATACTTATAT
>WASR01000324.1 GCA_009712615.1 Methanobacterium sp.
CCAATTTACTTCGTAATATATAGATTTAACGAAGTCCATAAATAGGAAATGAATTGAGATTCATGTTTGTAACATTCAAAAAAAAAATAGTTCCAAAATTAAAAAAATTTTCTCACAGATCAATATTCGAACTTTCTTTTAGTGGTACAGTAAAATAGAACGTTGATCCTTTTCCTAGTTCTGATTCTACCCATATTTGACCATGATGATGTTTAATAATTTTTTCCACTATTGAAAGCCCTATACCAGTACTAGAGTATTCTTCTTTAGTATGTAACCTATTGAATACTTTAAAAATTTGTTTTTGATGATCTGGTTTGATTCCTATGCCATTATCCTTAAAGGCAAATATCCAATTTTCCCCATCGTTTCGGGCAGTTATATTAATTTCAGGAGATTTTTTTCCTCGGAATTTGATGGCATTTGTTATTAAGTTTTGAAATACTTGCATCATTTGATTATCATCTGCAAAAATAGTTGGTAAAGGTTCATGTGCGATTTTAACGTTGTTTTCGGTGATAGAAATTGATAGGTTATTAAGAACCTGTTCTAAGATGTTTTCCAAATCAACATTATCAAACTCCTTTGTTTGACTGGTTAGCCTGGAATATTCTAAAAGATCTTCAATTAATTGTTTCATGCGTTTGGCATTTTCTACAATATAATTGATAAAGTCATCGGCATCCGAATCTAAACTATCTTTATAACGTTTTTCAAGCAACTGTGAGTATAAAGTGATCATACGCAGTGGTTCTTGAAGATCGTGGGACGAAACATAAGCAAAACGTTCAAGTTCCTCATTGGATCGTTTTAATTTAATATTATATTTTGAAAGCTGTTCAGTACGTTGTTGAACTTTCTTTTCAAGGTCCTTTTGATACGCCTTTAAGTCATTTTCAGCTTGTTTAATTTGAGTTATGTCTCGCGCTGCTGCAAAAACACCCATACCAAACTCTCCATTATAAGTTGATGCATTGTATAAAACTGGTGTAATATGTCCGTTTTTGTTTTTTATTTCTAATGGATAATTAAATACCAATCCATTTTTGAAAACTTTTTCGTATACTTTGCTGGCTCTTTCTGGTTCAGTGAAGTAATTTGAAAAATCAGTTCCAATAAGTTCATTTCTATTGTAACCTGTAACATTTTCTGCTGCCTTGTTCACATCGGTGATTTTTCCATCTGTTCCAATGGTTACCAATGGATCTAAACTAGTTTCTATCAAACTTCGATTATAAATGTTTGACAATTTGAGTTCTGCTGTACTTTTTTTTACTTCTTTCTCAAGATTTTTATGCTCTAATCTTAATTTTTCATTTAAATGTTTTTGTTGAGTAATATCCTGTGATATTCCCACTAATCTAATAACTTCACCATTTTCGTTATAACGCGGAGTTTTTACAGAATTATATGTGCGTATTCCATCATCAGTTTTTAAAATTTCCTCAATGGTTCTTCATTTCCTGATTCCATGATTCTTCTATCAGATTCCAATATTTTATTTCCTATATCAGGATTTGAATAAATTTCAAGGTCAGTTTTACCCAATAAATCTACTTCATCTTTTCCGGTAAGTCTTTGCAAAGAAGGATTAGCAAATAACCAACGGCTTTGGCGGTCTTTAACATAAATTATATCTGATGATGAATTATTACAGCATTTAAAAGAGATTCAGTTTTACGTAAGTCATTCAAGACTTCTTTTTTTGAATCTTCATAGTGTTTACGATCAACAATGTCAGTTACTTGATTTGCTAGTAAATCTAAAAGTTTTAGCTCACGATCGTCGGGTCTGTGGGGTGTTTTAAAGTGAGTTGAAAACATGCCTAAAGGCTTTCCATCTCTAGTCACAATGGGTGTGGATTGAACTGCGCGAACACCTGCCTTTAGTTGTATCATACAATCTATTCATTGCATCTAATTGTTTATTTAAAATTTGAAAATCCTGATTAGAAGCAATATCGGACTTACTTTGTTTTAAACTCATATTGTCCCAGTTTAACTAAAAAAAATATTATCATTATCAGATAAAAATTTTTTTTTTAAACATATTATGAATTGTGATAGAATATAATTTGTTTTACTTTTTTCGAATGATTTGTAGATTGTTTTCATTTATTTTCTAAGATTAAACCTCTATTAGATATTCCTGAATTTTCAGATCAAATCAAATTTCAAGGTAAATATCCTAACAATGTATAAATTCCAATTAAGATGATGAGGGTACCGCTTAGTAATGGAATTTTGTTTACGGTTTTGTTATTTATGTACCTCTTAAGGAATCCTTTTCCCTTCACAAACAGTACAGATAACAGTGTGATCGAAATTGCGAGACCAGCACTAAATATCAGTACATAAACAATTCCATCGTACAGTTGATTATTTGCTATACTAAACATGAGAACTCCTAGGGCAGCTGGGCATGGTATGAGACCGGTTGATAGTCCAATTGCTACCACACCCTTTCCAGTATCAATTTCATGTTCGTGGGGATGTTGATGTTTGTAACGTCTTAATATCCAGATACCCACCAAAATAAGAAGACTACCACCAACCAAACCCATGAAATGCTGTGCAGTGTATGTATCCAATGCACCCAATAGAAAGATTGATGCAACGCCCAGCAATAAAACTACTAAAACGTGTGAAAATACCACAATCAAACCCAGTACCCAAGCATCCCTTAACTTGGCATTTGTACCCATTACAAATGCAGCCATAACAGATTTCCCATGTCCGGGTTCAAAGGCATGTAATGCTCCAAGTCCGAAAGCCGAAACAATGTAAATAAAACTGTTCAAGATTAAACTCATTATTTTAACCTCTCTTATAAACGATCTATTATCAGATCAATACTTCAACCAATCAAGTATTACAAATTAAACATTTTTTTATAAACGAGTTATTACTCAATTTCGCTGAAAAACCAATACTTAGGTGAATCTGGTAAAAACAGCATTAATTAGGATTTGAATTGAAGTAATTGTCTATATTTTTTCTTGCCTCTCCAATTGTCAGTGGATAGGAATCTCCGAAGGATATCTGATCTTTTTTTTTTAATATCTCCATTAGATGTGCAATTCTTGGTAACCTTAGGTTGGCCTTTCTGATGGTTTCAACATCGCTGAAAACCTCAACAGGAGTGCCTTTTTTGATTATTTTTCCATCACTTATCACATGGACTTTATCAGCGTAGATTGGAACCAGATCCACATCGTGGGTGGAAATTATTATGGTTATTCCTTCACTGTTTAGTTCATACAATAACTTCATGATCCTTGAAGCACCCCTGGGATCGAGTCCGCTGGTTGGTTCGTCAAGTACCATTATTTTAGGTTCCATTGCAAGCACTCCTGCAATCGCTACCCTTTTTTTCTGTCCACCACTCAAATGGTGCGGTGCTTTATTATGGTACCCTTCCATTCCCACTCTTTTAAGGGATTTATTTATACGGGACTTCACTTCTTCCTTTGATAAGTTCAGGTTCATAGGCCCAAATGCCACATCTTCTTCAACTGTGGGGGCAAATAGCTGATCATCAGGATTTTGAAATACAATACCTACAGTTTGACGAGTTTTTGCAAGGCTTTCCTTATCGTATTTCATGACTTGTTTATCGAGATCAACCGTTCCATGGGTGGGTTTCAATATTCCATTGAAGTGGAGAAACAGTGTTGATTTTCCAGCACCATTTGCACCTAAAAGTGCCACAATTTCACCGGCTTTTGCACTGAAATCTATTTTATCCAGGGCAATTGTACAAGATGGAGATTTGTAGGTTACAGATCTGGTTTCAATGACATTCATATGATATTCCTCCTATTTTTTATTCTAAAAAATTTAATACCAGATAATTTTAAAAAAGAGAAAAATGGCTAAAAATAACCAGTAAAATGATGTTTTTAAAGAAAAATGGAAGGTTGATTTGAAGTTGTTAACATCAAACATCAACGTATTCATTTGAATTTGCTTCGATTTTTCTTCTTTTCCTTTCTTTATCCTGGCCCTGGTAGTAACCTAAAACATAACCAATAATTATTGCACCAATGGCTGCTTGAACAGCAAATAGCAGACTTTCAATTTCACCACTCGGTGGTTCCCATATTGAATGGAACCATGGTGTGTATCCTGTAGACTCTATATACTCCGGGCCCTGATCATCTGATCCTCCAAAGTATCCCTGATCTTCTCCTTTGCCGTTGTAGATTGCGAGTGGAAATATCACGATGACTGCAACCATGGCTAATAGTAAAATTGCCCTTTTGTTCACCATTTTCATGCCACCGCCGACTCAATTTTTTTTAGCTCAGGATCTTCCTTCGGCATGACTCTTAATTTAACCAGTATGTCGGGTCTAAGTTTCATTATGTACTCAAATATTACAACTGTTAACAGACCTTCTGCAATTGCAAGTGGAACTTGGGTATATGCGTAAATGGCTATGAACTTGACAAATGCTGCTTCAAAGGTTGGTATTGGAAATGCGAGTGATAGTTGTACTGCTGTTGTGACGTAGGTGAGCCAGTCTCCCATGACTGCCGCTAAAAATATTGCTATTGATGTTGACCATCCGATTTTTCTTGCACCTTTCCAGATTAGCCAAGCTGCAAATGGACCGACTATGCCCATTGAAAAGTCATTGGCACCTAACGTTGTAATTCCACCATGTGCCAGTAGTAAAGCCTGGAATACTAATACTATCGCTGCTAAAACACTAACCACTGATGGACCGAAGAGTACGGCACCCAATCCTGTTCCTGTAGGATGTGAACAGCTACCTGTTACAGATGGCATCTTCAATGAAGAAAGTATGAATATGAATGCTCCTGAAACAGCGAGTAGAGGTTTAGATTCTGGATGTTCTTCTGTTACCTTTTTTATTTTGATCACACCGTAGACTATGACTGGTAACGCAGCCAGATACCAGAAAAGGCACCATTGCCACGGTAGAAATCCTTCTGCTATATGCATCTTAATTTCCCTCCCAAAGAAATTTATCATTAATTAAGTTTTACTTTAATTTTGTACAAGTAAACTTGAATATTTTAGTTTATAAATCTTGCTATTTGATCTCGTGATAATGAATCTGGGACCTGGTTTTTGGTTGGATTATTATTTTCATTGGTTAGACATACACTTCAAGTGTAAAAAATATCACCAAAGATGAATTAATATTTATTTTTTAATTCATCCTAATTTTTTTCAAAATTTTTAAATATGTCCACAACATAGTAAGACATACACTTCAAGTGTAAAAAATATCACAATTTGTGAATAGGAGTTGTAAAAATAGAATTTAACTACGGACTAGTATTGGCTATCATAAGCATATCAACAATTTTAGTTGTTATTTTGCTTATAAGAGTTATTTACAGGCACAATCCTCATGTTCATAAACTATATGGCAGAGAAATTGTGTTATTTCACAGCAGTCAAAGATATGAAAAGCGAATCTGGAGATTCAACCTCATAGAGTACATTAAAAATCAGAACAGTCATAATTCTCAAGATTCATTGGAATTTAAAATGGTAGTGGGTGAGTTGAGTGAGGATACCCTTGAAATTGTGAAAAATGCAGCATCCTCAAAATTTGATGAAATATCCATAATTGGTGGACCACAGACTTTTTGTGAAGATAAACTTGAGATATATTCCTTACTTGACAGATTTGAATCTGTTAAATACCATGTTTTGCCAATCCGGCCAAACAAACACTTCATGATATTCAACCAAACCCACCTTTACATCGAAAAACCGCACCATCATAACGAAACAAGGGGTGCAGTGGGTGTTAAAAAGGCACATCCAGAACTTATTCAAGAATATGAGGATGCTTACTATGAAATATATAAATATGCAAAACAGTTGAATAAGGAAGAAGTTCTTGAACAACCATGTTACAAGTAGGAGGAAAATTTATGGACATAAGCAGTTTAATACCAGATTTTTTAGTGTTCAGTTTGGCAGGTTCGTCCCTATCTATAACAGCTTACTCTGCTTTCAGGGACAGAAATGATGATAAGAAACTGTTGCTAATCATAGCAACCTGTTTTTCACTGGCATTTGTGGTTGTATTTGTCATGACATTCATAAATATGGAAGATCTTACAGAACTACCAGTACTTGGTTTAACATTTTACATCCTCATATTCATGGCCATACTTTCAATAATAGGATTCATAATCCATAGATTAATGGTTGATGAGCGTTACAAACAGGATGAATTAGAATCTGCCATAGACATAATTGAATCAAGTAAAAGTGGCTTAAACAGCTTCATTAAACTTTTAAAATGTGAATACAAAGAGGATTAAAAATTATTTTTTGTGTTTACGTATATACGAAGTCAATGTTAGTTTTAAGAGCAAATATCTAAACTTCGTTAAACAATATCTTCCAAATAACTGATAAAATTACCATTTACCCATCTTACTCATTATTTAACAAATAAATATAATTAAGACACCATACAAACCAATGATCATATGTTAGAACTCACTATTTTAATGGTAGAATCTGATGCTATTGAAGCGAAGGATATTAAACTATCTATAGAATCATTGGGTTATAAAATATCGAATAGTGTAAGCAATGGTGAAGATGTCATCAGAGCAATCAATAAAACTAATCCAGACATTATATTTGTGGATGCAACTATGAATAACCAGCTTGATGGTTTTAAAATTGCAAAAACAATTGACAATAATTTCAACATTCCAACCATTTACTTGACAGATGACATTGAACAAATAAAGGCTGAAATGGATGATCTAAATGGTTCTCTCACCTACCTTTTAAAACCATTCACAACCTCAGAACTGCAAACTTCCATGGAATACGTTGTTTTTAGTTATATTAGGAATACTGGCCTGTTAAATGATTTAACTCATTTCAAAAACATCTTCGATAAAGCTCCAATCGGAATTTTTCATTCTACTGTAGAAGGCAAACTCCTCAGAATAAACTCTGCATATGCTAGAATATATGGCTATGATTCTACAGAAGAATTAATAAATGTAGTTAACAAGTCCACAATTCAAGATATTATATACGTTGATCCTGATATTCGCAAAATATTAGTGGATGAAGTTGTTAAGGATGAAGAATGGCACACTTTTAAAAATCAATACTATCATAAGGATGGTAATATCATTGATGCTGAATTATCGTTCAGGGCAGTTAAAAACCATAATAAAAAGGTTCTATATCTGGAAGGATTTGTCAACGACATCTCAGAAAAAAAGAAAACAGAAGATGTTTTAAAGGAAACAGAATCACTCTACAATATTATATCAGAAAATACCGGAGATGTGATATGGATAATGGATTTAAAAACACAAAAATTTACGTACGTGAGTCCATCAGTATACGATCTTAGAGGATATACACCCGAAGAAGTTCTAAATCAAAAGATCGATGAGGTAATGACTCCTGACGCCTACAAATACATAAAGGAAAACCTTCCCAAAAGAATAAAACTGTTTTTAGCTGGAAACCAAGAATGGAAGGTAACACAGAGTGAAGTTGATCAGTACCGTAAAGACGGATCAATAGTCCCGACAGAAGTTGTGACAACGCTGCTCTTAGATCCTCAAGGCGAAGTAAACGAGATATTGGGTGTTTCAAGGGATATCACAGAAAGAAAAAAAATTGAAAGAAACCTGAGAGAAAGTGAAGAAAAAAACAGGTTATTAATCGAAAGTGCTGGAATAGGAATAGGATACTATGATACTGCTGGAACAATTTTAATGATGAACAAAATTGGGGCAAGCCAGTTAAATGGAAAACCAGAAGACTTCATTGGAAGATCAATCAAGGATGTAACAAGCAAGGAATTTGCAGAATCATTGTTGGAAAGAATAAAAATAGCAGCAGAATCCAAGGATTCACAAATTTATGAAGATCACCTGAGGGGGCCAGACTATGAAAAATGGTTCATATTCACATACACAAGAATAGAAAATTCCGACGGTGATATAATAGGGATACAAATAGTTTCCAACGACATAACCGCTGTAAAAAAGACTCAAAGGGAAAGAGACAGGTTTTTCAACCTTTCATCCAATTTACTGTGCATTACTGATTTTGATGGATATTTCAAGCAACTAAACCCTGCATGGGAAGTATTGCTTGGGTGGTCTGAGAATGAACTTTTATCCAGACCCATCCATGAATTTATACATCCCAAGGATAGATCAAAAACCCCTATTTTCAATGAATTTGTAGGGGGAGATGATGCAAACCTTAAATTTGAAAACAGATTTAAAACGAAGGATGAAAGCTACAAATGGCTTTCATGGAGTGTGAATATTCTCCAATCTGAAGGAATAGTTTTTGCAGATGTCCGGGATGTAACCAAACAGAAACTATCAGAAGAAGCACTCATGGAGAGTGAAAAAAAGTACAGGACCTTGTTTGAATATGATCCAGATTACACTCTCCTTTTCAACAAAGATGGAATCATAGTAGATGCAAACAATGCAATAACCATGGTAACAGGCCTTCCAAAGAATAGATTGATAGGAAACTCCCTTTATGACACTAGATTATACTTTAGAGAGGACATTGCCAATTTACAGGAAAGATTTTCTCAAATAATTGAAAATAAGGAAAACCAGATCTTTGAAACAGAGATGATAGATAAACATGGAAATACCAGATGTGTACATGTCAATATCACTGTAATTGAAATGGAAAATGACATACTATATGTTCTGGTAATTGCAAGCGACATAACAGAGATTAAACAGTTTGAAACAGAGCTTAAGGGTTCAATAAGAGAAAAAGAAGTTTTATTAAAGGAAATACACCATAGGGTAAAGAACAACATGCAAATAATATCCAGCCTTATGAATATTCAAACAAGATACTTGGATGATAAAGAATCAATAAATGTGTTGAAGGAGAGTCAAAACCGCGTGAAGTCCATGTCAATGATACATGAGAAACTCTACAGATCAAAGAAATTTGATAAGGTTTACTTCGCAGAATACATCGAAAATTTGGTTTGGGATCTGTTTTATTCCTACTCCATAGAGAAGGGTAAGATCGAACCGATACTAGAGATTGAGGATGTAAAACTCAACATAGAAACCTCAGTACCATTGGGTCTCATACTAACAGAACTGGTATCAAACTGTTTAAAATATGCATTTCCAGATTCAATGACCGGAACCTTGTATGTTTCGCTCAAAAAGTCGGGTGAAAACTACGAACTCATCATAAAGGACGATGGAATAGGTTTTCCTGAAACAATAGACTTTAAAAACACAGATTCCCTTGGACTTCAACTTGTAAATAGCTTAACAGATCAGATCGATGGAGAAATTGAACTTAATAATAGCAATGGAACTGAATTCAGGATCCAGTTTAAGGAACTGATATACAAAGAAAGAATTTAGATAAACATTTTCATGGGTTAAACAGAATTTAAACACCTCAAAAAAGCAGTGTTTTTCAGATCATAAACTTAAATACATCCTGGTGCAAATCTTAATAATTCTGTTGATACATTGAAATTATATGTGGATCAAAAATATTGTCTGCATTTTTCATATCTGAGCAATGGTTTTTTATAGCCGGCTGTTCTATCAATAATAATCGAATTCT
>WASR01000159.1:0-8535 GCA_009712615.1 Methanobacterium sp.
CACCAACTGCCAATGCTAAGTACTCCGACCGTGAACTAGTAATTGACGTTGACACAATAAAGATCACATCATCACGTAAACTTTACGGAAACGTTAATGCAAATTCGACTTAATTTCCAAAAAAATCAATTTATTTTGATTTTTTACTATTTTAATATGTATTTAATTTTTTCAAAATTTAAGAAGGTGAATAAATGATCAGTGTTATAGGAATAGGTCCTTCTCGTGAAGACATAACCATCAAGGCTATGAATGCAATAAAGGCTGCAGATGTGATAATAACTTACAAATCCTATATCAAAAATATTCAAGATTTAACTGAAGGCAAGGAAGTCATTTTAAAGGGTATGGGGGATGAAATTAAAAGGGCTGAACTTGCAATTGCTAAATCAAAGGAAGGTAAACGTGTTGCCCTAATCAGCTCTGGAGATCCTGGAGTTTTTGGAATGGGTAATGTTATTTTTCAAATTATTGGTAAATTCAGTGGTGTTGAAGTTGAAGTCGTACCAGGAGTCTCGGCTGCAAATTTTGCTGCGGGTAAATTGGGAGCCCCCCTCCATGATTTTGCTGTGATAAGCTTCAGTGATATATTAACTCCATTATCCGAAATTAAAAGAAAGATTAAAGCAGCTTCCGAAGCTGATTTTGTAATAGCTATCTATAATCCCCTTAGTAAAACACGAACCAAACCCTTTGAAGAATCTGTGAAAATTTTATTGGAAACTCGAAATCCTGACACACCGGTGGGAATAGTTAAATCTCTAGAAACTGGTGTCAATATAACAATAACAACTTTGAAGGATCTTCCAGATTCAGACATCAACATGTCAACCACAATAATTGTTGGTAATTCAATGACCTATGTTGAAGAAGGTTACATGGTAACTCCTAGAGGATATAAGGTTTCGAGCTCAATACACCCACTTTCTAGGGAATACTATGAAAATTACCTTGCAGGGGAAGTTAATAATGGACCTAATCTTTCCTGTGAATACTATCCTTGTCACTCCCATCCTCAGAATTGTATGTTCTGTTACTGTCCGTTTTATCCATGTGGTGAAGGATCAACAGGCGGAAAATGGATAAAAGATAAGGGAGTTTGGAGTTGCGAGGATTGTGAATGGATACACAAGGACGATACAGTTGAATGCATACAGGCCAAGTTACCGGAAATACTTGGGGAAGTAGATGACCTTAAAAATAAAAAGAAAGAGCTCCTCAAATTGAGAAGGGAATGTATTTTCAATACAAAATAATTAACCTGAATTTAGATTATTTTACTACTTTTTTTTCTTTGAAATCAGACTCAACATTTAGCAAGTCAAATCATATTATTACATATTGATCTAAAAGTATTAATATTCTCGGGGACAATGTATTAGTAGGCATCAGAAATGAATATTTCCCTGGTTAGTTTCTATAGAACTTACCTCCCCAAAATTTTCCGGAAGTTTTGGAAATTAATCTCGGTTTAAAACAAAACCGATCCAAATTTGGATTTCACAACAGCCCAATGAACCCAATTTGGAATGGAAATAGAAAAGAAGATAAAATATCAAATTCCATTACGCCATCGAAAACTAACACAGCTTCTCCTTCCATAAATAGAGTAGTTTCTTCTCCCATTTCATAAACTATTATTAATAGTTCTCCTCCAGGAAGATGTACTTCAACTTCTTCATCGAGTTTTCCTAATTTGTAACCTGCCATAACAGATGCTGTAGCACCTGTACCACATGCGAGTGTGAAACCAGCACCTCGTTCCCATGTGATCATTTCTATTTCATTCCTGTTTATAACACTTACAAAGTGCACATTGGTTTTTTCTGGAAATGCAGGATGATTTTCAATCATTGGCCCCATCACATTTAAATCAATTTCCCCGATGTTGTCTGTAAATATGACTGCATGCGGATTCCCAACATTCACAGCAGTTAAATTCACAACTGTCCCGTTAACATCGAGTTCTGAATCTAGAAATTCTTCTTTTTCTGTTTTCATTGGAATTTCTGCAGATTTAAATGTGGGTATTCCCATATCAACACTGGAAGATCTTACCTCTCCCCCCATTACATCGAGTTCAATCTCTTTTATTCCACCCAATGTTTCAACTAGCATTTCCTTACTCTGAAGAATTTCATTTTCATAGACATATTTTGCAAAACATCTAATGCCGTTTCCACACATTTCAGCTTCACTGCCATCTGAATTGAATATTCTAAATCCGATATCTGCTTCTTCGGTACTAGATGGGGTCACGAAAATAACTCCATCTGCACCAACTGAAAATCCTCTTCTACAAATTTCTTCACATATTTCTGGTTTTTTATCTTCGGGTATAATGATCTTTTTTGATTCATCTATAACAACATAATCATTTCCTAACCCATGCATCTTTGAAAATGTGATTAAAGTTCGTTCACTCATTTTAGAAGCCTCACTGGTACATTTTGCTTGTTGAAAAGATCTGCAAAGGTTTCCCTTTCTCTTATAATATCCGTATCTTCGTTGTTTACTAATATTTCTGCAGGTTTTGGCCTGCTATTGTACTGTGATGCCATTGAAAATGCATAAGCTCCAGCATTTAATATTGCAAGTATGTCACCTTCTTCTATTTCTGGCATTGGTCTTTCACGAGCGAATAAATCTCCTGATTCACAGACATCTCCAGCTATATCTATGGTTTGTGTGGATTTTGCAAGGGGGTTTGATGCTGATACAATATGGTGATAGGAACCATACATGGTAGGCCTAAGCAGGGTATTAAAACCCGCATCTACTCCTGCAAATTTCCTGTAACTCTGTTTAATTGTGTTAACTTTTGTTAAAAGGACTGATGCATCTCCAACCAAATATCTTCCAGGTTCAATGCACATGGTAGGGGTACCGAGATCATATTCTTCCAACTTGGCCTTGTAAAGATCGACGATCTTCTCTGCAAAATCATCGATATCGAGTTTAGATTCTTCAGGGGTGTAAGGTATTCCAATTCCTCCTCCGAAATCTATGAAATCAAAATCAACACCTGCTTCCTTATGAACTTTTCCTGCAGTATCCATCAGAGTTCTTACTGCAAGCATAAATGGTTCTGGATCCAATATTCCTGATCCTATATGTGAATGAATTCCAACTGGCTTGAATCCAAGTTCAATAGCCATTTTATAAACTTCAACAGCTTCTTCTTCCATAATACCAAATTTACTTAGTGGTCCCCCTGTTATACAGTGGTCATGGTGCCCTGCACCAACCATTGGATTTACCCTGAAGGAAATTTCCATGCCTTCGGCTTCAGGAATTTTTGAGAGCCTTTTTAGCTGTGATATGGAGTCTAAATTAATCCTAACTCCGGATTCAACAGCAAATTTTAGTTCTTCATCAGTAACGTTGTTTCCAGTGTAAAGTATTCTTTCTGGTTCAAATCCTGCTAACAATGAAGTGTATATTTCTCCCGGTGAGACTGCATCTATTCCACTACCCTCATTTTCAAGTATCTTCATCACAGCCAAGTTAGTATTGGCTTTACAAGCGTAAAACATCTTAAAATTTGGATAATAATTTATAAAGGCATTGTATAATCTTTTATAATTATCTCTTATTCTGTTTTCATCTATAACATATAATGGTGTTCCAAACCGTTCTGCAAGATCCACTGCATCGGTTTCACCTATTTTCAGATTTCCTTTTTCATTTGTTTTTAAATCAAAATCCATATAACTGTCCTCCAAAACGAGAAAATGAAGTGATTATTTAATTTCTAAATTGTTTACATGAAGATAAATATGGTTTTAAAATAATTCTGAAAGTAAATCCAGATTTATTTACAATAAAAAAAATATTATTGTCCTCAGTATTTGCTGAGAACATTGTTTAATGCTGCTGTAACGGTATCGATCTGTTCTCTGGTTATGGTGAGTGGCGGTACAAATCTTAAAACGTTGCCAGAGGCACAGTTTACTATCACTCCTTCTTTAAAGAGCTCATCAACCATACAACCACAACCTGTGCTCATTTCAACACCTATCATCAAACCCTTTCCTCTTACTTCTGTTATCAGTTCGTGTTTCTTTTGCAGTTCTAAGAGTTTTTCAATGAAGTATGATCCATTTTCTTTGGATTTATCCAACAATTTTTCTTCTAGGATAAAATTGATAGATGCTTTAGCTGCTGCACATCCCAATGGGTTACCACCAAATGTTGCTGCATGGTCTCCAGGAACGAAGGTCTCTGCAACATCGTTGTTAGCAAGTACTGCTCCCATTGGAAAACCGCCTGCAATGGCCTTAGCAAGGGTGGTAATGTCTGGCGTCACTCTAAATGTTTGGGATGCAAACATTTCACCGGTACGTCCAAAACCTGTTTGGACTTCATCAAATATTAAAAGAACATTGGAATCTTCACAAACTTCTTTCAATTGTTTCAAATAACCTTCAGGCGGTACTATAACACCACTTTCTCCCTGTACAGGTTCAACTAACACTGCAGCAGTGTTTGGACCTATGATCTCTTTTACTGCTTCAATATCTCCATATGGAACATACCTAAATCCTGGAGTCAAAGGCTCGAATCCCTTTTGGTACTTTGGTTGACCTGTTGCAGTAATGGTTGTTATGGTTCTTCCATGAAACGAATTGTTCATGGTAATTATTTCACCTTTTCCGCTGTGTTTTCTTGCTAACTTTATTGCACCTTCGTTAGCTTCTGCACCACTGTTACAGAAGAATGCTTTGTGGTGTGGTGAAACTTCAACCAATAATTTGGCTAGTGTTACCTGTTCTTCTGTGTAGTAAAGATTAGATGTGTGAATAAGTTTTTTCACTTGATTGCATATTGCTTCACCAACTTTTGGGTTGGAATGACCAATGTTGTTCACTGCTATTCCAGCCACACAGTCTATGTAAGAATTACCATCAGCATCCCACACAGTAGTATCTTTACCCTTTACTAGTGCTATTTTATGCCTTCCATAGGTTTGCATAACGTATTTTGAATCCATTTCAATAATTTCTTGAGTATTCATTTTAATCACCTTAAAAATGAACAAATTAACCACGTAATTACCTTTAATATTTAAATACAATTAAACAGCTGATCTTGAACATTTTTTTCTTATTTATTCTTTGTAATTCTAGATTTATTAAACGTTTTTATCATATGAAAGACTTGATTAAGAATGAGATACAGAATCTTTATAATAAAATATCATGATATCAAGGTGAAAAAATGAAAAAGGCAATTATTGAAACAGATAAAGGAAATATAGAACTCACCCTATTTGATAAGGAAGCTCCTAACACAGTCGCTAACTTTGAAAAATTAGCGAACAGTGGATTTTACAACGGACTTACATTTCACAGGGTCATACCAAACTTCGTAATTCAGGGAGGTTGTCCAAAGGGTAATGGAACTGGAGGTCCGGGTTACACCATAAAATGTGAAATTAACGAACATAAACATGGAACTGGAGCACTATCCATGGCACACGCTGGAAAAGACACTGGAGGAAGCCAGTTTTTTATTACACACAGCCCTCAACCACACTTAGATGGTGTTCACACAGTATTTGGTAAGGTTATTAAGGGAATGGATGTCGTTAACAAGATACAAGCTAACGACGTCATGAACAAGGTTACAGTAGTAGATGAGTAACTGACAAGTTACATCTACTAATTTATTTTTAAATTAAAACGTTGAATTTAGTTCTTATTCCTTTAAATACGACTGATTAAACTGATTTCTTTTGTTGTTCATAGAAAATTTTATATAATTAAACTTTTACATTATGCATGGAGGTGTTAACTTTGAAGAAGTTAGCGATTTTATTTGCGACATTTGTTTGCTTTGCAATGATCTCAGGATCCTTCGCAGCAACAAACCAAAATACAGAGAAGAAGACGGACTGTCTTGTTTTGTACCACAAACTCGTGGTAATAGTTCCAAACAATCCTACCACAGGCTCACAGTGGAGATCAATATACGAACATAAATATGTGTATATGATGAGTAAAGAATATGTGCCAGATAAAGCAAACATTAAAGGCCCTGTTGTGGGTTATGGAGGATTTGATGTCTACACATTCTATGGTAAGGCTGGTCAGAAGATCACCCTGAAGCATGTAGACAGTTCAGGTAAAGTATTTGAAAAGAGAGATTATTGGATTGAGTAATGGGTTTAATACCTAAAATATAATTATTTTTTTTTGTAAAGAAAATTGTGAATTGCCAGAGCATATATGTCTGCCAGAGCATCTGTTAAATCTACATCTAAAGATGTGTAACTATTTTCAGGATTACCAAGCACGATCTGTCCTATGATATTCTCATCGTATTTTGCTGGAACTGATAAAAATTCGTTTACAGGAACATGGCCTTGAGGAAGTCCGTGAGCTGCAGGATGAAGGCTTGGGTTGTGGATGAAGAATGATTCTCCAGTATCTAAAGAGTATCCAAGGAGTCCTCCGTAGGTTCCATCGTTACGTATTTTAAACCGGGCTTCCCCAATTTCTGAGTACATCTGGCATTCACCAGTCATGTGTGAGAATGAAATTCCTACACTGTCCTTATTAACTGGATCAACGTAGGCTAAGTAACAATTTTCACTGGCAGTTAATTTCTTAGCATCATCCATTATTAGGTCTGAAATTGCTTTAAATGAACTTGATTCCAACATGCCACTTACGCATGTTCTTATATCATCTATATCCTTACTTATTAACTTTTTTCCAGAGCCTTGGCCATATTCTGATTTTTCTAACTCACGTTGTTCATTATTTTTCATAATCAACCATCCCCAGATTTAATATGCTTTATGATGCGTTAACTGAATGATCTGTTTAAATGTAATTCTGCATAAATTGGATCTTCTTTTTTAATTATTTTTAAAATAACTCCATAAATATATTCGAAGGGCACTTCTAAATCTTCAGATGTTCGTATATATTTCACACCATTCTTATGAAAAACCTTTGTAACTGTAAAGACTTTCAGTGGCAATTCACCTGTACAACTTTTTGTGTACCATAAATTTGAAAGTGGACATGAATTTGGTAAAAGCACTTTGTCGCAGGATATAAGTTTTTTAGGACTATGTTGAACAACAAGGTAATCTCCTTTATCAATACCAGAACCCATGGATTTTTCCATTTGTATTAAATTTAATTTTTGGAGTTTATTGGATGTATTTCCCTGGTTGATCTGTTTTTCCACAAACTTAGCTGTTATAACTTCCAAACAGCTATTAGGTATTCCCATTTCCCTCAGATAATCGTGAATTCCCATCTCAAACGCAATGGAAAGCCTGACCCAACTATCCACCTCTCTGCAAAATGTTTCTGAATTATTGGTTCGCATTGGACATTTCCAACAATATTTTTCTTCTAAACTCTCAACAAGATCAGCATAATGCTTTTTTGATAGCTTTCTGAAGATTTCCAAGTTATCTGATATTCCTGCCATGACAATCTCCAACAAATAATATATTGGGGTGATTCATAATCATTTTTTCTAATTCACATAATATTTTCTAGTCCTTATTTTTCTGTCTAATTCTATCTAAAAGCCCAGATTTTCTAGCGTAATGGAACATATAAAGCTGTACATACCCTGCATTATTAGAAAATTTTTTCATTCCGAATTCCCGTGCCTTTATCGGTTTAATTTCATTTCCTTTGAAGTACATGTCAGATACTATTCTTCCTATCCACACATCCACTGGAAATGCTTCTTTAAATCCAAATCCATAGAATAATATGCAGTCTGCAACTTTTGGACCAACTCCTGGCAAATCCAACATGGTATCAAAAGCTTGTTTGTAACTCATTTCAGGAATATCTTCGATTTTAATATTGTTCTGGATAATTTCCGCTGTTTTGATCATGTACTTTGCCCTGTAACCCACACCACAACTTTTAAGATTCTTATCAAAACTGTGATCATCTGGAAACTTATTATCACAGCGATCCATCTCTTCTAAATCGTGCTCTGGCACAGTTTTCAGGATATCTGGGGATGGGAAGGAGTACCAACTGGTTGAATCAAATTTGTATTCTTTACCCCATTTGGTCTTAATATCCTTGATTGATCTGTTCCAACGTATAATTGAACAGTTTGCAGAGGATATTGAGGATATGATACATTCAAAAGGATCATGCGCTTTAAACAATCGTAAACCAGTACAAAAATCAATGGTAGGCTTTAATTTACTGTCTTTTCTTAAAAAATTGTAAAAAGTGTTAAGATCATCGTTTAAACCAAAAATATCCATTAAATTTGTGCGAATACTCTCTAATTCTAAATTCTCTTCAGATTCAGCTTCAATATCCAGCACACCCTCCAGATTTTCTTGCTTGATTTTTATGAGGCAGTGCTGATTATCAACTATTATGAGCTCCTGGAAATAGCCATCTTTCATTAACCATGCTGGTTGTGATGTTTGACCGCTGTTAATTGTAAGATCCAGATTAAATGGGCCACTATATTCTTTTGGATCAATTTCAAAGCTTAATTTCATGATAATTAAATTCCTTTTAATTATTACTG
>WASR01000159.1:8545-9557 GCA_009712615.1 Methanobacterium sp.
TTACTGTAATGTTTAGTCTTTCTCTAAATATGGATTTATTGGTACTTGAATTTAGAAATTACTAAACATCTCTATTAGAAGATAGAACCAAGGAAGTCAAAACACAATCTTGCAGCTGTTAAAGATGTTATTTCAGACAGATCGAATAAAGGATTCACTTCCACCACATCAAAACCTAAAATTTCACCCTTATTCTTTAAATTAGTCAATATTTCCTTCAATTGATTGTAAGTTAATCCTCCAGGTTCTGGTGTACCAGTTCCCGGGGCTATTGATGGATCTAAAACATCAATATCAATGGTCACATAAATATTATCTGATTCCGGGATCTGATCCAGAACCCATACAGTTCCATTATCTATTACTTCAGAGGCTGTGATGATCTCTGATCCATAGTTCTTTGATTCATCATAATTTTCTATTTTATCTGTAAATCCTCTAATTCCTATCTGGGTGATGTTATTGATATTTTCAATTTCAGAAACCCTCTTTAATGGGTTTGAATGAGAAAATTTCAAATTTTCAGTACCATCAACGAAATCTAAATGTGTATCGAAATGAACTACGTCCATAGGTTTTTTGAAGGCCTTTACAATAGGATAGGTGACTGTATGATCCCCTCCGAAAGCAACTGGAAACACACCAGCATCCACAATTTTCTTGAAAGTAGTGTTTATCATTCTCATGTTAGTTTTCGTATGGGTTGGAAGTATGGGAACATCGCCATAGTCCACAATATTAACTCCTCCGAGTATGTAATGTTGAAGTTCAGAATCAAATGCACCATAATCTTTATTAAGATAAATTCCATAGTTCTGAGAAGCACTACGAATTGATCTTGGCCCGAAACGAGCTCCTGGTCTGTTTGTGGTTCCATGATCAAAAGGAACACCTACAATAGCTACATCTGCTTCATTTAAATCTTTAGAGCTGGGATAACCATAAAAAGTAGACACTCCTATGTAGGGGAATCTGGATTCTATATCATTAAAATTCATAATACCCTCCATCA
>WASR01000069.1 GCA_009712615.1 Methanobacterium sp.
ATATTATTTAATAGGAAAAAATTAATGATTTCGAATTTTCATTCCATCGAACATTACTACAAAATATAAAGCCGTCATATTACAATAATTAATTGTAAATCATAAAACTCTGAATTATTGAAAAAATGATTAGATTTTAGTAAAGGAATTCTAGTCTTGACATGAGAAATTATTGACTTGGTGATTATATTGCGCCCACCATACCTACCCATACTACCATTGAGCAAAGATGCAGCAGATGAACCCTACATTCTTGCATTTTACGCAATTATAGGGGTACTGGTACTCATTCTCTATGGAGTTATTGGTTCCATGTACATCATGAAGCTAGATCCTTTAAATTCTTTATATTTTACAGTGCAAACAATAGCTACGGTGGGTTTTGGTGATATTCAACCAATAACTCCTATACAAAAAATTTTCACCATAACCCTTGTTATGGGTGGTGTTGCATTGCTTGCATACGCATTTACACTTACAATTACGGTGGTGACCATGACTGTTGAAGAAATTGCAACAGGTGCCAAACAAAGAAGGATGATAGCTGCATATAACGACCATTTTGTTCTGTGTGGTTATGGAAGAGTTGGTAGTGCTGTGCATAAGGAATTGAAGAAAAGAAATATCCAAGTGATAATTATTGAGAGAAATAAGGATGTTGTTGAGAAAGAACTCTGGCAGGACCCTGAAGTTTTAGCAATACCCGGCGATGCAACTGATGAAAGCATCATGATTGATGCTGGAATAAAAAGGGCCAGGGGAGTTATAATCACAACTGGTGAAGATGTGGACAACCTCTTCATCACCCTCACAGCTAGGGAAATAAGTCCAAAAATATGGATAGTTACAAGGGCAAGTAAGGCAGAAAATGTTCGTAGACTCTACAGGTCCGGTGCCGATAAAGTCATATCTCCGGAAACTAGTGGTGCAGAAGATATTTACTTCGCATCAATGGAACCAACCATCATGAAGATCACTGTCAAACACAGCGTTGAGGATATTAGAAGGGAGTCGGAGATCATACTGAAGTACGGTTGCACATTGGAAAATATAGAGTACCATCTTCCAGAATTTACTGAACCACTCGCAAGAAAAGTGGGTGTTTCAGATATCGGTCAGCTGAACAGATTTTTAACCAGCCTAGAAAATGAACAGTCAAGAAAGAAATCTTTGGAAAATATTTATGAATCAGTTAGTGGAATCCACTCACACTGGATATCTGGACCTAACAAAGAAAGTCTTGATAAAGTCACTGCAGAACTGAAGAAAGAAGGAATTCTATTAGGAATAAACTTAAACGAAGACGAAATTATGGAAGTGGCTAAGAAACACGGTAGAATGGTTGAAGTAGTATTAAAACCCGAAATAAAAATTACTGAATCACATGGTGTCCGGGATATTAAAGAAGAATCGCAAATCATACTCAAACACGGCTGCACAATCGAAGATATTGAGTACTACTTACCTGGATTTCATGAACCACTCAAGAGGAAGATTGGACTTTCAAATGAGGAAGAAATGGATCGATTTTTAAACAACTTGAACCAGGACTCTGAAAGAATGGAGTCCTTAGAAAGGTTATATACCCTTTCTGGAGGAGGCATTCATTCCCACATAATATCTGGTCCCGATACTGAAAGCTTGAGAAAAGTTGAATCTGAGTTAAAGGGAAAGGGTTATCTTTTGGGAGTGAATTTAACACCCGCAGAAATTAAACAAAAAATCACAGAATATGGTAGGGTTTCAGAGTTACTGGTCAGGCACAGGGCGAGTGAATTAGATGATAAAAGGATCATAATCGAAAATGGAGGCAGAATATTAGATTCCAAACATTATTTACCTGGATTGAGGCAAGTTGTAACTAGAAATCTTTATTTAAAGGATGAAGAAGATTTAATAAATTGTGAAGAAGAATATAAAAAACCCGATGCCAGAAGATCCCTTGAAACTCTTTCCCAAATCTCTAGACAAGTACATTCACACACAGTTTCTGCAAGGGACGCTAAAACAATAATGAAAATTGTTCAAGAACTCACCAAGGCCGGAATTTTATTGGGAGTGGATCTGCCACTTGAAGAAATTTGGACAATTGTCGAAAGCGAAAAAATCGAAGAGTTCTGTATACAATAGAAAAATCAGTAAATAATGCCAGAATAAAAAAAATAAATAATAATTGATGTTTTTAACAAACATCATGGAGTTGTAGTTGGTATTTACCTAAGTTTCCACCGAAGTTTCCTGCACTTATCTGAATAACTCCTGTGACTTTGACTGCAGCTTCAATACCTGCTTTCATAGCTGCTTTTACAGCATCTTCATCTACACCATCAATAACAATTTCGTAGACACCGTTCACATTTTCAGGTATTTGGCATCCTTCAACTTCGTCTTTTAGTGTTACACACATTTTTTCGTTGGTTGATGCTCCTAAGAATTTGTACTTGTTTGAACCTACTTTTGATCCTGATGCCACAATTCCTCCAGGGAATGGTGTTATTGCACCTTGGACAGCTTCAATTGCATCTACTGCTGCATCAGCTGCTAGTAATCCTGCAGGCTGGTTTTCAGCTAGGATAAAGAAATTTCCTCCCGCTACTCCTGCTTTGATACCTAATTCTGCTTCTACACAGAAGTCTCCTGACATGAGTGGTATTGAATGAACCTTTCTTCCTTGAACATCGAGGGTCTGCTCATATCCATCTCCGAAGAACTTGAGTTTTTGGCCAGTTTTGAGTTTTTCATCTGGCTCATCTAACCAATCAAATACAGCTGTTGTAGCTGCTGTTAGAATACACATTCCCACACGTTCTAATAATTCATGATCTAGCTTGTCTTTGTTCATGTTACAGATCATTATGGCGTATCCAGGCCTTCCATCAGGTGTTTCCTGAGGTGGTACGTAGCAGTCTATTCCTGCTTCTGCTGGGCATCCAATGACCGATGTTCCGTAACCTGTTGCTTCGGTAGCTGCTACCAGAGCCAATTTTTTTGTTGCTGCAGTAATAAGAATTCGGGATACTTTTATATCGAATGCTTCTGCAAAGTTATCTTCTATTTCCACTCCGTTTATATCCATGATTATCACCGACTGATCGTAGTTTAGAAATAGTTATAAATTTTTCCATTTAACTTTGGAAGCTGATATTAATGATTTAAAAAAAAATTTGATTAAAAATGGAATGGTTCCCTAAAATTTATCTGAAAACTCATCCATCACACCAGAACCAACGTATGGAAGCATGCCCATGCCTATGAATGATGTCATCCAGAATGATATTAATCTATCAACTATGGTTGCCGCAGCACTTATTGATGGTGGAACTCCAGCTGCAGAATACAATATGATCATTATGCCGTCAACTGCACCAACTCCTCCTGGAAGTAGTGGAATCATTCCTATTAAAGTTGCAATAACAAAGACAGCAGCTATGATACCCAATGGAACTGGGGTTCCAAAGGATGAGAAAACTATGTAGACACGTATTATTTCCATGAACCATATAACAAAGGACAGTGGTAGGCCATACATCAGGACCCTTCTGTCCCTTATCATGATATTCATACTGCTTTGGAAACCTTTCATTGCGTTTATGGCTTTATCTTCAATTTCGTGGTGTTTTTTCCTCGAAAATCTTTTGAATACCCCCACCATCCACAGTGTGATCCTTTGACCAGCGGTTTCGTTTATACACATGAATAAAATAATGAAAAAAACAATGATTAAGACTATCAGTGAAATTATCAGGGCTATTACTATCCATTCAGGTAGTTTTAAAGATAGAACTGAGTACAGTATGGTAATAATTGCCAAAACAACAAATGGAAATGTATCCAGACCCCTGTCTGCTATAACTGTGGCAAATGCATTTTCCATTGGTGACTTAGTGTATTTTCCAAGCATATATGCCCTAACTGGTTCTCCACCACCCCTGGCACTGGGTGTTATGTTGTTGATGGCCAGTCCTACCATTAACATTGGAAATATATGCTTCTTTCTAATAGATATACCCAAAGAACGAATAGTTATGGACCATCGCTGGGTCCACATTCCATATATGGCAAATTGAACAAGTACTGCAAGTAGTAGGTACCATGGATTGGCTAATTTCAGGGCCTCTTCAATTTTTCCAGGTCCAATGAATATTATCATCACTGCCAATATAGCAATTCCAACGATCAAAAGTCCTATGGTTTTACGATTCATAATAATTTCCCAATTAATAATACATTATCTCAACTGAACTTTAATTATTTTATATCGGTGATGAATTTTCTGGTTTATATAAATTTTCAAATACTGAAATAAAAATTGTCACAAGCTAATTACATCACAATTCAGATCATCGGGATCAACTAACACAACTGTCTGTTTTCCTGAAACATAACCACATACTTCTCCAGGATTTATAATTAATGTTTCAGTCCCTTTTATTTCGAGTTCGTGAGTATGACCTCTTACCAATACATCATATTTGCCGCACTTTGACAGCGCATCAACTATTTGCGGGTTATTGCCATGGATTACAGAAAATTTCCAGCCTTCCACAGAAATTTCTTTGAAATCATCAAATAGACAGATATCTGCAAAGGCTTTTTTAAGACCTTCCCTTTCTCCATCATTGTTCCCAAAAACAGCCACCATTTCTGCATCTAAATTTTTAAATTCATTGGCAGTGAATGGAGATATTAGGTCTCCTGCATGTATAACAAGATCTACATCCGATGTATTGAAGGTTTTAACAGCCTTCCTAATTGCAGGAATGTTATCATGGCTGTCCGACATTATACCAATCATTTTATTAACTATTGTTTTTAAATTTTATAATCTTTTGTGATGGCAAACAAAAACTGATCAAACTCGTTTCAAGTTTAGCTCGAATAAATTTCGATCTGACGATCAATTTCCCCTAAAATTGATTTGTTTCCATCCTGAGTGTATGTTTTAAGTGCTTCATCATATTTTTTAAGATCATTAAGAAAGTTTTTCAACACATCCACACTTAGTTGTTCATGAAACTCACCATAACCCAGTCTTTCGAGGTATATGGCATTTAATATCTGTTCAAACTGTCCTTTAACAGGGACACTTAAAACTGGTTTTTTAAGGTATATTGCTTCACTTAGGAGTGTGAATCCTCCATTAGCAATCACTGCTTTGCAAGAACCTAAATCCTCAAAAAATTGGTCTTCATTAAATTTTCTGAAAGTCAAGTTAGCTTCAACAGCATCCTTATCAAAACCATAAATAATGAAATTTTCATCAAATTTCTTCAGAAGCTCTATCAGCTCTAGATTCGAAGAGCTGGTCTGGTATACCAGGACATTATCCCCCTTGACTGGTTTTAATTCCAGTATTTCTCTCCTTAAAATTGGTGGAAATATGGAGACTTTTCCTGTGTTTTTTATTTTTGGATTAAAGTAGGATGTGATGAGGTACTTCTGTGGTCGTTGGATAAAAGATCTGACAACTCCTTCAGCTTTGAGTTTATCCCTCGAGAACTTCTTTGGCACATCAATTTTACATTGGGTGATCACGTGCATGTTGTCTATGCTTATCATTGGTACCCTTATGATCTTGCTTAGTATGTTAGAGTAAAATTCGAAGTCAGATATGATGAGATCTGGTTTAAATTTAGTCGCTATGCCATACAGCAAACGTATATTGTCCTTAACATCCCTTGGAAGGTATTTCATCGCATTAATAAATGTTTTTTTATCGTTAACTGCATTATTTTCGTAAACTGTGTTGAATCCATATATTCGGTACACATCATCAAATTTTTTGGACAAAAAATCATATGCCCGTTCACTTGCAAAAACCATCACTTCATTATCATCTTTAAGGTGATCCAAAATCACAGAAGTTCTGATAGCATGACCCATGCCCTCTCCACAAGCAGCATAGATAATTCGGGGTTTGTAATTTTCATCGTTGCTGTGTCCAAAGTTGTAGTCAAGTTCATCAGCACTGATCTTCTTTCCCCTGAAATCATATATCGTGCTTTTGGTATACTTAAATGCCAAATCCTTTATTCCTTCCTCTTCAAGCCGCCTAGTAGAAACAAGTAACCTGGGATTTCTTAAAACTTTGAATGTGCTTATTTTCCCCATTCTTTCGATGTAATCACTATCTTCACCAAAATCAAGAGTTTCATCAAACCCATTAATTTCATTATGAAGCTTTTTGGTGGTTAAAATTCCATAACATCCTGCACCATGGGGCTTTATTGACTCCACACGTTTCATGAAAAAATTAGCAAATTTATGAAGGGCTTTGTCCACATTCTTATCACTTAGTGGTAGTATCTGAGTGATTGCTATTCCAAGATCCTTCTCTTCAAACTCTTTAATGGCAGATTCAAGATAGCCAGAGCTCAAAACAACATCTGAATCTAAAAATAATAGATAATCTCCTTCTGCAGAGTCTGCACCATTATTTCTCCCCATGGCCGGTAACCCTCCACTAATAACTTTACAACCATTTGAAACAGCAATATCACGTGTGGCGTCTTTGGATCCTGCATCCGCTACAATAATCTCATAGTCTTTAAAATCTTGCTCTTTTATACTGTAAAGAAGTTTGGGAAGGTATTTCTCCTCGTTGTACGTTGGAATTATGATACTTAACTTCACACTAATAATTACACCCTCAGTATTGTAATATGTTTATATATATCTTCAAAAATTATATCTATTTTTCGATTTCAACCCCTAAAAAAAGAATAACTATCCCATGAAATAAAAAACAGATGATATTTATCCTTTAATAAATTAAATGAATTGTTCAAAGCTGTAAATTCATTCATGTTAGCCGACACCGTTATTATTGTATTGTTGCCCACGATCCTTTCATCGATAACATTAAACCCCGTCATGGTCACATTTTCGTGTTCACCTAAAAGTGTTATTTCATACACATCAGGACTGCTGCCCATAAAACTGATGATGATTCTTAAAATCAAGAGTAAAATAATGATCATCGAGGGTTTAATCAGATCTCTGGGAGAGAATGGTTTTTTTACGCAGTAAATCCCGAGTAGACCTGCCAATCCAATCATTGCAGGTGCCGAGAAAAGTCCACCATCCAACATACCGATCATGGTTGTTGTGATTGCAAATATCAAGATAAGATTTTGTATATCTGGACGTTTCTTAGTCGAGAATACTCCTAATATGTAAACAACAGGAAAAACTGCGAAAATTATTGCTGCAAACCTCGGAACATAAGCTGAGATTGAAATTGCAGTATGAATATTTGATGGTAAACCCAAACCAATGTCAGATATTAAAATACCCAACATTGATTTATAGACATGGCTGTGTATTATACTACTCGTTCCAATTCCCGGGTTTGTAGAAACAAAAGTTGTGAATATTGATACTCCAAATTTAAGCCTAATCCATATTTCAATAAGAAGTCCTACCACGTATGTGATCGAAATTATAACAATCAAAATTTTAAGATAATAATTTCCAGATTTACCAAATATTTCCAATTTATGTTGGAATTTGGAGCTTTGAACTATCTGTGACAAAATTAAAAGGCTTCCCATTAGCATGAAAAATATTATCGATTTCCCCTTGGAAGATCCCATTAGAAATGGATATGTTAATTCAAGAATTATATTATCGAAAGTGTTCACAGCGATCAAAACCAGACTAAACACAATCATGATAAGTCCAACAATGCTCAAACGATTAATATGCAATAGATCACCCTTAAAAAAACAAACAACTTACAATATACTTTTTTTATCAACCTAAAATTGGAATCTTTTGTTTTCCATATTCAATTTCCTTCTAAAACGTTATTTGATTTAACATTAATAGTTTACTAATCTTAAAAAAAATTGCAACCAACGTTTCATTGTTTACTTGATTTATCAAATTAAAAAAAATGAGTATAGACAAAAAAACTGGTATGTATTTAAAATTTAATAGATTTTAATTGTTTTTATGCTATTAGGGGTCGAATTAAGGTTATTTTAAGTAATTATTCGTATTTAACTGCAGTTCCTGTTACTGTTACCATTATGGTATTTCCCATTGTTCCACCGAGGTTGTTGTATTTAATACGAATTCCTACAATGGCATTCCCACCTTTTTTACTTGTTTTTTCTTCCATGCTACTGATTGCAAGATCACGGGCCTTTTTAAGTTCTTCTTCATATGCAGATGTTCTGCCTCCAACAACATCTCTAACTCCTGAAAAAAGATCTTTGTAAACATTGGCCCCTAATAATGATTCACCAGTCACTAATCCATAGTATTCAACGATTTTATGCCCTTCAATATTTGGTGTGGTTAATATCAACATTCTAAACCTACTCCTCAAATTTTAAATGAAAATCATCCCACTATAATGTTATATCTTAATTTTATTTGTTGTATAATCATATTAATATTTTCTATGGATTCCATTAAATTAGGATAAAAAATAAAAAAAAAATAAAAAAAAAGTATCTAAAACTTCTTAAGCTCTGTTTAAAAATTTAGAACTTTCTTACTTTACAAATATTACAGGTTTGGTTGTTCTACCGGTAGATACTACCCAATTCATTCTTGAAAGCAATGCACTGAAAGATATGGTTCTGTAACCATATGATGGATCAGCAAGCTTTGCAAGCCCAGAATTCATATTTAAACCCATTAATACAACATAATGTCCAGACGTATTCGGGTTTAAAAATGACCTTATATGTAGTATGACTGGATGGTTGGTAGATATGTACTTGTAAAGTCCTGCCCAGCCTACTGAAGAGAATTTTGAATCCCATGCACTAAACTTGGTGCCGTAAACAGAATTTACTTTTTTCACTGCATTTATGAATCCAGAGTGAGTAGTCCCCACATTTGAATTTGAACTTGCATATGATGCCAAGGTCATTTCATTTAATGACAGACCATAATCAGATAGCTCCATTTTAAGTGAAGATGGCCCACAAGTGTAAGAAGTATCTTGATGATCATAAACCAGATTTTTAACTGTTACCCATCCATTTGCATAGGTTTTAACTACTATTTTAAGACCATAAGCCGTTAAAATTTTTTGGAAACTGGCAATTGGAATTTTAGTAGTTCCATAGCTCACGTAGTTTGGTAACCTGTTGTTTTTGTTGTAGAAAACTTGTGCTCGGTTCAACCCATCCTTTATTTGTGCCGTTGTTAGGCCGTTGGAATTTGTTGCAACCTTTTTAGTTGTTGTTTTTACAGTAGTTACATTTTTAGCTGTTGTAGTCGTTGACTGAACAGTTGTGTGTGACTGAACAGTTGTATTTGTTTGATTGGCGGCAGAAACACTGCTCACATTCATGACAAGTGCCAATCCAAATATCATTAACACAGCCAACATTAATTCTCGCTTAATAATAACCCCTCCGCGTCGGAAATATCTATCAGAGAATTTTCCAGACTAATAAATAGTTAACAGTACAATACATTTAAAAGCTTCGGTGCTAAAAGCGAAGTTAAACTGTTTAATAATCC
>WASR01000280.1 GCA_009712615.1 Methanobacterium sp.
ATGATTTATAAATCTATTTATTGTAAGAATCACAATTATTATTAATTAAATTTGAGGGTTTACAATGGCATTTGATGAAAATGGAAAAATATGGTTTAATGGAAATTTTGTAGATTGGAAAGATGCGAATCTACACGTGCTCTCACATGTTGTTCACTACGGTACCAGCGTTTTTGAGGGAATAAGATGTTACGATACTAAAAATGGTCCTGCAGTATTTCGTTTGCAAGACCACATCAAGAGGTTGATAAATTCAGGTAAAATATACAGGATGGAAATTCCCTACACTGTAGAAGATCTAAGCCAGGCCGTGGTAGATACCGTAAAGATCAATCAATTAAAGGAGTGCTACATAAGACCTGTATCATTTAGAGGTTATGGAGAACTGGGCGTCTATCCATTGAACTGTCCAGTTGAAACTGTAGTAGCAGCTTGGGCATGGGGAAAATATCTCGGCGAGGAAGCCATTGAAAATGGAGTTGATATTGGAACCTCCAGTTGGAGAAGAATGGCTCCAGGTACCATGCCAAACATGGCCAAGGCTGGTTCGAATTACATGAACTCACAGCTAGCTAAGATGGAATCAATAGCCAATGGATACGATGAAGCAATCATGCTAGACTATCAAGGAATGGTGAGTGAAGGAAGTGGAGAGAATATTTTCCTTGTTTTGGATGGAGTAATATACACACCCCCAATTTCTTCTTCTCTATTATCAGGATTAACTAGGGACTCTGTTATCACCCTAGCGAAAAAACTTTCATTTGAAGTTCGTGAAGAGAATATTCCCCGAGAAATGTTATACATAGCAGATGAAGTATTCTTAACAGGTACTGCAGCCGAAGTAACACCTGTTAGATCCATCGACAGAATTACTATTGGTAGTGGAACACGTGGCGAAGTTACTAAAAAGATTCAAGAAAACTTCTTTTCCATAGTAAATGGGGAAGAAGAAGATGAATATGGTTGGCTTAGATATGTGTAACCACTTGAGTTATAAGTTATAACAAATAACTTAGAAGTTATAACTTATAATTATTCATATAATTTTACTATTTTAAAAAAGGTGTTTATAAATGGATATTGTACAAGCTATAATTTTAGGTATAATACAAGGATTGACGGAATTTTTGCCAGTCAGTAGTTCAGCACATTTAGTTTTCATGACTGATATTCTACATCTCCCTCAAAACGTTGCATTCGACACAGTACTCCACTTGGGAACTTTGGTTGCTGTAGTAGGGTACTTCTGGAAGGATATAATTGAAATTATTCAAGCATTCTTTTCAAGCATTCTAGACCTGTTTAGAGGTAAATTTAAACAAGGTTTGAGTGATGAGCCCTTCAAAAAACTTTCATGGTTAATAATAATAGGAACAATACCCGCAGGATTAGCAGGAATTCTTTTAAAAAATGAGTTCGAAGCCCTATTCAACAACATACTTTACGTAGGCATATTCCTTATTATAACTGGTATCTTATTATGGGCCTCAGAACGAGTAAAACCAGGCCATAAAGATGTTAAAGATATGACATTAAAAAATGCTATCGTGATAGGTATATTTCAAGCTTTATCAATTGCTCCAGGAATCTCAAGATCAGGATCAACAATTGCTGCAGGTTTATATTCCGGATTAAACAGGGAACTAGCAGCCAGATACAGCTTTTTATTATCAATTCCAGCCATATTAGGAGCTGCATTAGTCCAAGTTAAGGATATAACCTCTTTTGATGCAACAAGCGGAGTTCTATTAGCAGGATTTTTAGCTGCCCTCATCTTCGGATACTTGGCAATAAAATTGCTAATGAAAATAATAAAAGAAAGAACACTGATGATATTTGCATACTACTGTTGGGTTGTAGGTATTATTTCCATCATCCTAACATTAGCGATGTAATTTTAATATCTACATCATCTTCTTTTTTTAAAAAAAATATTTTAAATTTGAATTAAAAAATTTCTTTACATAGCTGTTCTGTTTTAGCTCTAATTTCATCCACTGATTTTCCCTTTAATAATGCTGCAAACATCGCTCCTCCAGCACCCACACCCTCTTTAACAGAACCTTTAGTGTAGTTTACCAGACCTTCAGTATTGGATTTCTCAAAGTAAGGATCAACTGCAAACACTGTTATATTCCCAATTTGTCTCGCTAAATATATTAGATCCGAACTTTCATCTTCCGCAACAAATATTGTGGTTGCAATGAAAAGTTCACTGAAATCGTAATCAGGATTTAATGCCTTAATAACTGCACAAACCGCTGTCATTTGAGTTCCACCAGCAAGAGTGACAGGAATATTGCTCCCCATAACAATACCGGCTACAGCAGGAATCATTGGATCTCCCACTGAATCAATCGCTTTAAATGGTTCATCAATAAGATCTCCGGGTTTGTATCCTGCTGCTAGAAGCCCGGCTTCAACAGTTTTGTGTTTTAAATCATGGGGGTTTTCAGGTGTGCTCCCACTGATCTTATGATCAACATCATATCCCAAGGCAGTTAAAACTCCAAGAGCTGTTGTAGTTCCAGCAGGTGTGCTTTCTCCAATAATTAGATGATCTGTTATCTTAGAAAGAGTTTTGCCGAGGATTACTCCTTTGTTAAAAATTTCTTCAGAATTTGATAGTGCATTGCCATTACCAATATTGCTTCCAGGCATTGCGTTAATATTAACATATGGAACATTTGGTTTGACTGCAGCCCCAGCATCCGCCACCATAAACGGAACTTCTGATAAATCTATAGAAGCCTTTGTAATAACTGCAGGTGTTGGTGCTGATCCACCATTAACAACCGTTTTTGGAATTTCTGAAAGACAAATTGGGCTTCCCAATATAACCAATTCTACATCTGCAGCAGGAGTATAGTCTGTAAGTTCTGGAGTAGCTCCTGCCCCTGTTATTCCAGGAATTCTAGATGTTTCAGTGCTCGCTATAACACATAAAAATAATGAGTCCTTATCTTTTAAATTATCAATTCTATCTGATGATCCGTAACATTTAATTGCTTCATCCATTGCCTCACCTTCAAAGTAGTTATTGTTATGAAACAAGATATAAGTAATGATAGCCCATTTAAACCTTAAAGAAATATAATGATGACGAATTTTAAAGAATTTGAAGAATAAAAGAGGGTACTAATTAAAGTGATTAGATGATATGCATAGGAATTGAAGGTACAGCAGAAAAAACAGGAGTAGGAATAGTCGATTCTGAAGGTAACATCCTGGCATCAGCAGGCAAGCCATTGATACCTGAAAAGGGAGGAATACATCCTAGAGAAGCTGCTGAACATCACGCTTCAACCATAGTTCCTCTCATCAAAGATTCATTAAAACAAAGTGGACTATCACTGGAGGATTTGGATCTTGTGGCCTTTTCAAGAGGCCCAGGATTAGGGCCCGCACTTAGAACCGTGGCCACAGCTGCAAGAAGCCTCTCTTTAATGCTAAAAATTCCTATCGTAGGCGTAAATCACTGTATTGGCCATGTTGAAATTGGTAAGCTGACAACTGGAGCCATTGATCCTGTTACACTCTATGTTAGTGGAGGCAATACACAAATAATAGCCTACGAATCTGGAAAATATCGAGTATTTGGCGAAACTCTGGACATAGCCATGGGAAACTGCCTTGATCAATTCAGCAGATCAGTAGGACTGGGCCATCCCGGAGGACCCAAAGTAGAAAAAATGGCCAAAAATTATTCCAAGTATATTAAACTCCCATATACAGTTAAAGGGATGGATTTATCCTTTTCTGGTCTTTTAACAGCAGCCATAAGGAAATATGAGTCTGGAGAGTCCATAGAAGATGTGTGTTACAGTCTACAGGAAACTGCATTTTCAATGCTTGTAGAAGTAACTGAAAGGGCTATAGCACATGCAAATAAGAGGGAAGTGATGTTGTGTGGAGGTGTTGCTGCAAATTCACGATTAAGGGAAATGCTGGCAATCATGTCCCAGGAACATTACTGTGAATTTTTTATGCCTCCTGTTAAGTACTGTGGAGATAATGGTGCAATGATCGCATGGATGGGGCAATTAATGAATAAACATGGTTTGGTGAGGGACATCAAAGACACAGGAGTCATACAGAAGTACAGAACTGACCAGGTTGATGTTCCATGGATGAAAAGTGCAGGCAAGTCATTGAAATTACCAAGAAATATTTTGGAAAAAGGGGCCGAAGCCAACATATATCCCAGCAAATGGCTTGATAATGATGTAATCATTAAAAACAGGGTATTAAAAAGTTATAGAATACCTGAAATAGATTTAAATTTAAGAAAAAAACGAACCAAACAAGAATCCAAATTGTTGGGAGAATCCAAACGTTGTGGAGTTAAAACTCCATTAGTCTTCGATGTGGATAAAAAAAACTATTCAATAGTGATGGAAAAAATAGATGGAGAAGTTGTGAAAGATGTGTTAGACCGGTCTGATTCCAGTACTCTTGGAAAAGTATGTCTCCAAATAGGGGAAAATCTAGCAAAATTACATAATTGTGGCATTATACATGGAGATCTAACGAGTTCGAATATGATTTTAAGTGGGAATTCTGTTTACTTCCTTGACTTCGGACTAGGCACCATATCAGATCTTGTGGAAGATAAGGGAGTCGATTTACTTGTGTTTAAAAAAGCCATTTCAGGTGTTCATAACAATATTTCAGATGAATGTATGAGATATATACTTGAAGGATATGAAAATGCTAAAGATTTTAATGCAGTGACTAAAAAAGTAGCTGAAATAGAAAATAGAGGTCGTTACACTGGAAGTGACGAGTAAAAAAATTTGGTGATGGTGACAATAATGAAGATAACATTTATAACTGGTAACCAACACAAAGTAAAAGAAGCCAGAGGTATCTTTGATAACTTTGGAATCGAACTGGAACATGTTGACTTTGGCTACCCAGAAATCCAAGGAGATTTGGTAGATGTAGCAAAATTCGGTGCTAAACATGTAGCTGTGCGTCTTGGCAAGCCAGTAATAGTAGAAGACGCTGGAATTTTCATAAAATCCCTCAAATGGTTTCCTGGAACATATTCATCGTATGTTCAAGATACAATTGGAAATGAGGGCATATTAAAACTAATGAGTGATAATTCAGATAGATATGCCGAATTCAGGTCGGCTGTTGGGTTCTGCACCCCCAAAACCGAGCCCGAGATTTTTTTAGGCACTGTCAGCGGAACAATAGGTAATTCAGAGCAGGGTGAACATGGTTTTGCATACGATCCCTTATTTATCCCAGAAGGATATTCAGAATCCTTTGGAGAACTGATTACCAACGAAAAAAATAAATTTTCACACCGTAGAAATTCACTTGAAAAGTTTGCAGTATGGTATAAAGATTACGTAGGTGATTAAATGGCAGCAAAACCTGAATGGACAGAATATTCAAACGAAGAAATAGAAGAATTAATATTAAAACTCAGAAAAGAGGGAAAATCCACAAGTGTAATTGGAGTCATACTCCGAGATCAGTACGGAATTCCTGATGTTAAAGCAGTAACCGGTTTAAAAATTACTGCGGTGCTAGAAAAACACGGACAAACAGAAGAATACCCTGAAGAACTCATAAATCTCATAAAAAAAGCAGTTAATATCAGGGACCACTTAGAAGAAAATCCAAAGGACCTACACACCAAGAGGGGTTTGAGGATTATCGAATCCAAAATCAGAAGACTGGTTAGATACTATGTAAGGGAAGGTGTGCTCCCTGAAGGTTGGAGATATGATCCAAAAACAGCAGCACTCCTTGTTAAATAAGGCCGAAGAAGCCTGCGAATTACTTGGCAGGCATCTTGATCAGGATCATGTTGTGAGAATTATTTCTCACAACGATGCTGATGGAATTTCCGCTGCAGGTGTAATGTGTAATGCAGTAGCCAAACAGGAAGGAAAATTCCACGTCACTATTATACCCAGATTAAAGGATGAAAATATAGCTAAATTCCTGAAAGAAAAATATAAATTGTTTATTTTTTGTGACATGGGAAGTGGCAATCTTAAAGGGATTAAAAGACTTAAAGGTGATGTGATCATCGCAGACCATCATCAGACTATTGATTCTAAAGAAGAATTACCAGATTCCATAGTACATGTGAATCCACACCTCTATGAATTAGATGGAACAAAAGATGTTAGTGGTTCAGGAGTAACTTACCTAACTGTCAGGCCAATGGAATGCAAAAATCTTGCAGGATTGGCATTGGTTGGAGCATTTGGAGATATGCAATACAAAGATGGATTCACCGGTGTCAACAAAATGATACAAGACGATGGTGTGGACTCTGGAAACATCGAAATAAGGGAAGACCTCAAAATTGCATACAGATCAAATGAACCCCTTTATAAAGCTTTATCCTATACAATAAATCCCGTTCTGAAAGGAATTTCAGGAGACGAAGAAGGAGCTGTGACATTCCTCGAAAAAATTGGTATATCCTATGGAATCAAATTCACAGAGCTGAGCAACGAAGAGAAGGATATTTTGAAAGCAGAACTGGTTAAGATAAATCCAAAAATATTTGGTGATGTTTTTACGATCCCATCTGAAGTACCAGAATTAACCAATCTCGAAGAATATTCAAACATACTAGATGCATGTGGAAAAAATAAAAAACATGGAATCGGGCTAAGCATTTGTATTGGGGACAGAAACGATTCAATACAAGAGGCTCAGAAACTGGTGAAAAGTTACAGAGAAGATCTGGTACATGGAATTGGATGGATCAAAAAAGAAGGATCTGTGATTCAAGACAACATACAATACATTTACACCGAAGAAAAACGGAAAAAACGTATAATGGGTACCTTATCAAGTATAGGCCTTGATCTTGAGATTCTAGATCCTGGTAAACCTGTATTGGCCATGTCAAGAATGGATAACATCATCAAAGTATCTGGAAGAACAACCACAGAAATGACTGAAATGGGAGTTAATTTAGGATATGCATTAGAAAATGCATCTAAAAGCTTTAACGGATCCGGTGGCGGACATAATATTGCAGCTGGTGCTGTGATTCCATACAGAGAAATGGATAACTTCCTGAACCTGGTGGATGAAATTGTAAGGACCCAGATAAATTCCTAATAGATAAAATAAACTAAAGTGATTCTATGCACTTGACAAAAGAAGAAGAAAGGATGTATGAAGGGGAAGATGGTTCTGCTGTTGCAAAATCAATGGAAATATTAGTAGCATTAGGAGATATCTACGGTGCAGAAAAACTGGTCAGTATAAGTTCAGCACAGATATCTGGAGTGTCCTATAAAACCATTGGCGATGCAGGACTAGAATATCTTCAAGAACTTTCAGTGGATGCTCATGTAAGGGTTCCATCAACATTGAACCCTGCAGGTGTTGATTTGGAGATCTGGAAGGAACTTGGATTTTCTGAAGAATTCACATTAAAACAACAGGCCATTGTGGAGGCCTACCAGAAAATGGGTGTTTCAACCACCTGCACTTGTACACCATACTTAGTTGGAAATGTACCAACACTGGGGGCACACATTGCATGGTCTGAATCATCGGCTGTTTGTTATGCCAATTCTGTGCTTGGAGCTAGAACAAATCGTGAAGGTGGACCTGGAGCATTATCAGCCGCCATATGTGGTAGAACAGCTGAATATGGGTATCATTTAGATGAAGCCAGGAAACCTGTTTTAGTTGTGGATGTTGATACTGAAATTCAAGGATCAGACTACGGTGCACTCGGATATCTTGTTGGGAACAAAGTTGGAGGAGGAGTACCTTATTTCAAGTTCAAAAATCATCCTGGAACAGACCAGCTTAAATGGTTGGGAGCCGCACTTGCATCTTCAGGGTCTGTAGCACTGTATCATGTAGAAAATGTAACTCCAGAAAGTTCATGGGCTGAACAATACACTCTAAACGAAGAAATTGAAACAATTTCTATAGGAAGAGAGGATATTGATGAAACCCGAACTGCCTTGACAACATCAGATAAAAAACCAGACCTGATATGCGTAGGATGTCCTCATGCTTCACTAGAAGAAATTAAACAGGTTGCAGATCTGTTAGAAGGACGAGAAATAAAAAATATGGTTTGGGTATGCACATCAATTTCGATTAAGGCAGCTGCAGATAGAATGGGTTACACTGAAACCATAGAAAATGCTGGTGGAAAGCTAGTTTGCGACACATGCATGGTAGTTGCACCTGTTGAACAACTAGAATACAAAGTGGTTGGTGTGGACTCAGCCAAAGCAGCAAACTACGTGCCAAACATGTGCGGACTGGATGTAGTGTACAACGAACTGGAAAATTTAATAATATACAAATAATTTTTTAAATTTAACTTTTTTAGATACAGGTGATGGTTTGTTTTTAGTTTCTGTAACCCAAATTTTAAATATTTTATAAAAAAAGATATATTTAGTTTTTTAGTTTGATGCAAATATGATAATTCATTTTAATTGCAGATAACCAAACTAATATTAGCATTGGTTTAAATGACAAAGTTCAGTTTAATGTTTAGTCCACTTCAATTGTAATTTGTTAACTGATTAAAGTACATGAGGCTAATTATGAGTGAAAATAAATTAAATAGTTGGAATGAAGGGTTAATTAAACAATCCATAATCGATTTTCTAGAATCATCTATAGAGAGCGGTCCCTCTTTCATCAAACCCGAAGACAGGATTGCAAGTTTTGACTACGATGGAACATTGAGCATAGAAAAACCAGCCCCAGCACAAATTCTCTATTTAGTTTCGACACTAATTTCAAAAGCCGAAGAATATCCACATTTAAAAAATAAAGAACCTTATAAGAGTATTTTTGAGATAGAACATGATGTTAAAGTAATTAGTGAAGAAGAAAAACCCCGAATTGTTAAATTGATGGCAGAAACATATGCGAATTGGAGTTATGGACAAACCCCTGAAGAGTATGAGGAAGATGTTATAAATTTTTTTCAAAAAGTGAAACAAGAAAAATTTGGAGTTTGTTACACTGATTTAATATACAAACCCATGTTAGAACTTTTTGAACTTTTAAAAGAGTATGAATACAGGATTTTTCTATGCACAGGTAGTGGTCGTGAATTTATTCGGACAATATCAGAGAGCGTTTTTAACATTCCTAAAGAGCACATAATAGGCACAACTGAAATTTATGAATACTACAATGGTAGTTTACGTAAAGTAAAAGAACCATTTAAGCAGATTGTTGTAGGGCCTGGAAAGGTTGAGCATATATTCACCAGAACCGGACGTTTACCTGCCTTTGCAGCTGGTAACTCTAATGGAGATATTGAAATGTTAGAATCTGCTAAATTCAAGTTATTAATTAATCATGACGATGATAAACGGGAATACGCTTATCAAACTGGTGCCGAAAAACTGCTTGAAGTTGCTTCTGAAAATAATTACACAGTTGTGAGT